>NZ_JBGGGR010000057.1:0-21809 GCF_041276565.1 'Camptotheca acuminata' phytoplasma | reverse complement strand
GCTCCCATTTTTTGATATTTGTGTGGATTGTTTAAGAAATCAATTAATTCTTTCATCTCTTCTTTTTCTTCTTTGTTTCCGGCGACATCTTTTAAAGTAAAAAGAGATTTTTGTTTAGAAGAAATTTTGGATTTTTTTTGAAAGAAATTTTTTCTTGTTTTAAAGAAATATAAATATAAATCATGAAAATAACTGAAGATAAACCACCTAACAAATTAATAAATAAAGTGAAAATATTAAATTGAAGTTTATAATTTACATTTATAATTTTTCCGTGATTTTTTATTTCTTCGTCTATTTTTTCTAAAAATCTGATATAAATTAAATTATCCATTTTACAATAAAAAATTTGATCAGATGAACTATCTTTACATATTATTTTTTTATAAGACCCGTTGCTTAAAAGAGAATCAGAAATATCTTGAATATTTATTTCAGAAAAATTAGAAATATTATTAATAATTTTGTAAGGATTTTCTTTTTTCCCTCTTAACAGAATGTATTGAAATAAATTCGTAAAAGAATAATAATGTTGTAAAAAATATAAATAAAAATAATATATAGACGTATTTTTTTATCATGAACATTTTCAAAACTTTCGTGAATTTCTTTTATTTTTATTCTTCTAAATCAAACGTTGTGGAAACACCTGTTTCTTGTTTTATTATTTCGGAATTTAAATTACTTTTTATTTTATTATTTAATTCTTTTATTTGCGTATAATCTGGTTCAGTCGTATTATCTTGTGTTATATGTGTTTTTAATTTATTATATTCAATTTCTAATTTTTTGAAATTGTCTTTACTTTCTTCCAAAAGTTTATCTTGAATATCGAAATTTTTATTATCTTCTTCTTTTTCAGTCTTTTTTTTCTACTATTTCTTTCCCTTTGTTTTTAATTTTTTCATTATAAGCCATTATTTCGGCTTCTCTTGAAATTGATTTTATATCACTATTTAAATCTTTTTTTTCTAATTCAAGTAATTCATTTTTTTTATTTTTAAACAAATATTCTAAAGCATTTTTTGTATTTTCTTTTTTAAGAATTTTTAATTCTATTCTTGATTTATTGTATTATTTTTCTTTTGTTAATTTTTCAATATTTTTTTTGGCTAAATTATTTTTTGCTTCATTATAAATCCCTTCAAGTTCCATTAAATTTTCATTTTCTGTAGCATTTCTTGTATATTGTCGAATGTTGTTTTCTTTTTGTTCTTCGAAAACTTTAATTTGGTTTTTAAACGAGATATTATTTGTTTTTAATTCTTTTTCAGTTTGTTCTATTAATTCAATTATATTCGAACGCTCTCCTTTGGCTTTTTGTATATCCCGTTTTATATTTTCAGAATTTTGTGCGTTTTTATTGGTTTCTATTTTTTCTAATTGTGTTGGTTGAATGTTACCTTTAGATGTTTCAAATAAACCCATACCATAAGAGATGATTAAAATAATTAATAATACAATTAATACACTGCTCGCGTATTATAATAGGTTTTTTTAATTTTTTGTTTAAATTATTTCTATATCCTTTTTTATTTTTTTACAAAAAAAAATATTTATAAAAAAATTATATATAAAAAAAAAAAAAAACAAGTTAAACCATATAAAATGTTCTAAATTCGTTTTTGAGAAAGAATAATTTGATTTTTTAAAACAAAATTGACATTTTTGTTTCTTTCCAATATTTTGATATATTATAATATTAATAGAAATATAAAAAAAAGTGTAAAAAAATGTATTTTAAATAGAAAGAAGTTTAATTGATGGCAGCTAAATTAACTATTATTGGTGGTGGCGCTTGGGGTTCTACTTTAGCTCAAGTTTTAACTGATAATGAGCATGAAGTTTTGATTTATGATAATAATTTAAAATATATTGAAAAAATAAATAATAGACAACATCCTTTTTTCGATGTTGCTTTATCTTCAAAAATTACAGCAACTAATAGCTTAGAAAAAGCTCTTTCATATTCGGAATATATTTTTTTATGTATTCCGGCTCAAAATATGAGAAGTTTATTCAAAGAAATTAATAAAAATTTACATTTATCTAAAAATTTTGTTAATCTTTCGAAAGGAATAGAGTACGGAAGCAACAAAATTATTTTTCAAATTATCCAAGAAGAAATAGATAAAGACAAAATTAAAAATTACGCTTCTCTTTTTGGGCCTTCACATGCAGAAGAGGTTATTTATAAAAAAATTACTTTTTTAACAATATCTTCTTTGTGTCAAAATTTCGCTTTTGAAATCGCTAATTTTTTTTCTAATAAAGATTATTTTAAAGTTTTCGTATCACAAACACAAGACATCGTCGGTTTTGAAATTTGTGTTTCTTTAAAAAATGTTTTTGCTTTAATTAGTGGTATTTTGGATGATGATTCTTTTGGAACAAACGCACGCGCTGCTTTTATTACTTTTAGTATATCTGAAATGAGGCTTTTTTTAAATTTATTTAATGTTTCTTTCGATACTATGTTAAGTTTAGTAGGTATCGGAGATTTAATAGTTACTGCTTTTAATAATAATTCGCGTAATTATCAAGCGGGTCAAAAAATAATTTTAGGACAAACAATAGAAGATATTTCACAACAAAATAACCAAATAATCGAAGGTATTTATAATTTAAAAGTTTTTTATAATTTGTCTTTACAAAATAAAATGAATTTACCTATTATTGAAAGTGCTTATAAAGTCATTTTTGAAAAAAAACCTATTTCTTTAATTTTAGAAAGTATTTTCTCTAAAAAATAATAGTTATTTTTGATAAAATAAAATATTTTATTGTATTTTTGTATTATTTCGTTTGATATATTATAATTTTTATGTTAAAATTGGATTATAATTTTTGTTTTATCGTGTATTTTCTTTTTGAGATTTTGTTAATAAAATAAAATCTCAAAAAGAAATATATAATAAAATTTAAAAATTATAAATATTTATATAAAAATTAAAAATTAGAAAATTAGGAGATTTATAGAATGAATAAATTAGAATTAATTAGTAAATTATCTGAAGACTTAGGAATGAAAAAAGATCAAGTAGAAAAATTTTTTGCTTCTTTAAATAAAATAGTTGCAAAAAGTTTAATAGAAAAAAAAGCAAACGATCCAGAAGCGAAAATGATTAAAGTTATCGTTGGTGATTTAGGAGCAGTTCATTTAAAACACAGAAAAGAAAGAATTTGCAAAGTTCCAAACAATGATAAAGTTTTAACTATTCCAGCTAAAGATGTACCTGTATTCAAAATAGGTAAAAAATTCATGAATTTAATCGAAAAATAAAAAAATAAATTTTTATTTTTCGAATTTAATATCAAAAGGAATAGGTTTTAATAATGACTTGGCATAATAATACTTATATTATCGGCGAAAGAGTCAAAGTAAAAGATGAAAAAGAAATAGGAGTCGTGACTCGTATTGATTTCAAAAAAGGTTTTATTTGCGTTTTATTTCCAAGAATGAGGGAAGTTATTTATAATTATCCTGAAGATTTAGAAAACGAAAATATTAAACCTTTTGTTTCAAAAAAATAATCTTTTTATATTAAATTTATTTATTTGATTTTTTTATAAAAAGAATTCGAAAAAAGGTTTTTTTAAGATGAGTGATTTAGTTAAATTGATTTGTACAGAATGCGGTAGAGAAAATTATCACACTTATAAAAATAAGAAAAAAACACCCAAACGTTTAGAGTTCAATAAATATTGTCCTTTTTTACGTAAACATACTATGCATAGAGAAAAAAAATAAAATTTTATAAGGTGTTTTCATGTTGGATTTTTATATAAACAATCGTGTTTTATTGTTTTCGAAAATAAAAAAGCAAAGTATTGTTTTATTATTTTCGAATCCTAAAAATTTTTCTGTTAATTCTGATTTTGAATTAAATAAAAATTTTTATTATTTAACCGGAATATCAGAAAACAATGTTGCTTTATTAATGGTTAAAGATGGTAATGAAAAAACAGAAACTTTTTTGTTTTTAGAATCTCCTAGTTTATTAAAACAAAAATGGGATGGTGAAAATTTAAATATAGAAAAAGCTAGTAAATTAACTTCTATTCCTAGAGAAAATTGTTTAGATATCAATTATTTAGACGGTTTTTTAGGTAATTTATTAGATAATTCAAGAAAAACAGATTTGGAATATATTCAAAATGTTTATTTAGATTTTTCTATGTCCCATTCTAATAAAACACATTTATCTTTGGTTAAATCACATTGGTTAAAGCGAAATTATCCTTATATTTGTATTTATGATATTGTTAATTTTTTTGAAGAAACAAGAGTTATTAAGACAGAAAAAGAAATTGAATTAATCCAAAAAGCTGTTAATACAAGTAAAGAAGTTTTTCATGAATTAATGAAGATGTTAAAACCAGATATATATGAGTTTCAAATATCTGCTTTTTATGATTTTTTTTTAGCTAATCGTTCGCTTCGCTCTTCATTTACTAATATTGTTGCTGCAGGTAAAAACGCTACTGTTTTGCATTATAGTAAAAAAAATAGTTTGATGAAATTAAATGATTTAGTTTTATTAGATTTAGGAGTAAACTATCAAGAATATAGTTCTGATGTCGCTCGTTGTTTTCCTGTAAGCGGTAAATTTAGTTCCATTCAAAAAACCATTTATAATATAGTTTTAGATACTAATAAAAAAATTATTGATTGGCTCAAACCAGGTCTTACTTTTCAAGAAATGAATCAATATGGTAAAAATATTTTAAAGACTGAATTAGTAAAAAATGGTTTTTTGAAAGAAAACGAAAGCATAGAAAAATATTGTTACCATGGTTTAGGTCATTATTTAGGTTTAGATGTTCATGATGTTGGTTTCGTTCATGAACCTATTCCTGAAAATAGTGTTATTACTGTTGAACCAGGTTTATATTTTGAAGAATTTAATTTAGGTATTAGAATTGAAGATGATGTTTTAATTACAAAAGAGAAAAATATCGTTTTAACAAACGAAATACCTAAAGAAATTGAAGAAATCGAACATTTAATGCAAGAACAAAAATAATATCAATTATTAATTTACAGTATATTTTTTAAAATACTAATAAAAAAAATTAAATTTCTTTTTATTGGTATTTTTTTTTTTTTTTTGTAAAAATAAAAGAAATATTTTATAAAGATAAATTCAGTTGACATTTATTTATTTTTTATTTTTTTAATTGGATATTAAGAAATGAAGTTTTTATTTTATCAAGAAAATAAATATAATTTTTAAAAAAATAATAAATAAAACTATTAAAGTTTTTGAAGGATTTTCTTTATTAACTCGTTTACTTAATATTTTTCATTTCTGAATATAATTGATTTTTCATTTTATGACTTTTTTCGGTTTTATTAAATGTGATTTTTTTATAAAAAAATAATTTCTAATTATAATTAGATAATTTGTTTTTTTATAAATTAATTATTGTATAATTAAGAGAGATATTTTTTTCTTAGAAATAAAGATTATAAATTTATTGTTTCCTATGGTGTTGATATTTTTTATTTGAATATTTAACAAGTTTTTTTATATAAATTTAATATTTCAAAAATATAAAATATTTTTTATTTTTTTATTTTTTTATTTTTAATTTCGAAAACGCTATTCGTAAACAATAAAAATTTATTTTTTTGTAGAATTTTTTTGATTTTTATTTATATATTGATATAGATAAAAAAATAGAATTATGGATTATTGTCTACATAATTAAAAAAATGTTTTTAATGAAAATAATATTTTATTTTTATTTAATAATTATGAAAGGAAAATATAATGGATATTTTATTTAAAAATTTAAACTTATTAAAACAAACAGAAGACGCTTTGGAGGAATTGAATTTTGCGCATCCAACACCGATTCAAGCTTTGGTTATTCCAGAAATTATTAATGGTCATGACGTTATAGCACAATCTCAAACAGGAACAGGAAAAACTTTTTCTTTTGGAATTCCTATAATTGAAAAAATAGATCCTAAATTAGCTAAAATTCAATCTTTAATTTTGTGTCCTACAAGAGAATTAGCTTTACAAGTGTTTTTAGAAATTAAAAAATTAGTAAGATTTAATCGTTCTATTAAAGCGATAGTTGTTTATGGAGGAGAATCCTATATTAAACAATTTAAAGATTTAGAAACAAAACCACATATCGTTATCGCTACTCCAGGAAGAATGATAGATCTTTTAAATAGAAAAAAAATTGTTTTATCTTCAGTTAAAATTTTAACTTTAGATGAAGCTGATGAAATGTTAAAAATGGGGTTTAAAGATGATTTAGAAACTATTTTATCTAGTATCCCTACCGAAAGACAAACAATTTTATTTTCTGCTACAATGCCAGCTTTCATTAAAGAAATAGCTACTAAATATCAAAAAGAACCTAAAATTATCAAAGTGAAAAAAGATTCGCTTGCTGTAAAAGCCATCGAACAATTTTATTTTTTAGTAAAAGATTTTGATAAAAATAAACTTTTAGTGCGTCTTTTAGATCAAAAAAATTCAGATTCTGTTATTATTTTCGCTAATACAAAAAGAGATGTAGATGATATTTTTAATTATTTACAAGAAAAAGATTTTTTAGTAGATGCGATTCACGGGGATTTAAAACAAAATCAAAGAAAATACGTTATGAATAATTTCAGAAAAAATAGTATTAAGATTTTGGTTGCTACTGATGTGGCTGCTAGAGGAATAGATATTTCTGATGTTAAAATAATTATTAATTACGATTTACCTCATGAAGATGAAGTTTATGTACATAGAATCGGAAGAACAGGTAGAGCTGGTAAAACAGGGATTGCTTATAGTTTTATTAGTCCGAAAAAAATACATCAATTAAGAAGATTAGAACAATATTTAAAAGAAAAAATTATTCATTTAAATATTCCTACAGTAGAAGAAGTTCAGAAAGAACAAAACAATTTCTTTCAAGACAAAATTGCTTCTTTGGTAACTGAAAATCAAAATAAACAAAAAACGTTACATCCTTTAGTTGACGTTTTACTAGAAAAACTAGATTCTAAAGAAATTATTTCTGCTTTAGTAGAATCTGTAATGCCAAATAAGAAAAATTACGAATCTATTGTCGAACCTACAATATGGAACAATAATAGAACAAATAATATGAATAGTTATAACAAATTTAACAATAATCCATATTATAAAACAAAAAATAATTATAATAGTAATAGAAACAATTACGCTAATAAAACTAATTATAATAATAATTATTCCAGACCATCGGCACCGATGGCTGAATTAACTATTAATTTAGGTAAAGAAGATGGAATGAATCCTGCTATATTTTTAAAATTATTAAAAGATAAATTTAATATTTTTGGCAAAAATGTTGGTAATATCAAACATTTACACAATAAAACTATTTTTGAAATTGCTTTTCCTTTTGCTAAAAGAATTCAATTCCAAAATAATATTTATTACGAAAATAAACTTTTACAAATTCAATCTAAATAATTTTTAATTGTTTTTTGAAAATTTAAAAAATAATATAATTGATTTTGTTTTTTAAACAAAGAAATGATTTTATTTTTGCAATAAAATAAAATTTAATTTGATTTTTTTGAAATATTATTTTATTAATTTTTCGACAACAAAAAAAAGTTATTATATAGGGGTTTTATGTTAAATAAAAAAGAAATTAAAAATATTTTACAAGAAGGACAAAAAAAAGGGTTCGATTTTGTAGAATTATTTTTCGAAGATAAAGTTACTAATTCTTTAAAAGTTATAGATGAAGAAGTAGCTTCTTGGACTACAGAAAATATTTTTGGGGTCGGAATTCGTTTGTTGAGAGAAACAAAAGAAATTTATATTTACACAAATAAAGTCGATCACGATAATATTTTATCTTTGCTTCAAGAACAATCAGGTTCAGAAATTAATCCAGGTTCTTTAGAGGAAATTTCACTTAGAGATTCTGTACAAATTAATAATAACGTATTAATTCCATTTGATAGTTGGGATGTTCAGAAAAAAATTGATAAAATAATTAATTTATCAAAAATTATGAAAAATTATGATTCAAAAATTACTAAAAGTATGGTTTCTTTTACAGAAGAAGAACAAAATGTTTTAATCGCTAATTCTAAAGGAGTTTATCAAAAAGATTTTCGTTCTTATGTTATGTGCGGTTTAACAGCTGTTGCGACAAGAGGCGACGATATGGAAAACTTTTCTGATAATGAAGGATGCTCGATGGGTTTAGAAATTTTTGATATCATTGATTATCAAGAAAAAGCTCAAAAAATAGCTGAAAAAGCTGTTATGTTATTAGATGCCGAAACAATCGATCCTCAAGTTATGACTGTTGTTATTAATAATGGTGTTGGAGGTGTTATTTTTCATGAAGCTTGTGGTCATTCATTAGAAGCGACTGTAATCGCAAGAGGTCTTTCACCTTTTTATAACAAATTAAACGAAAAAATAGCTTCTGATATTGTCACTGCTTATGATGACGGAACTATTTCTAATGCTTGGGGTAAATTAAATTTTGATGATGAAGGTCAACCAACTCAAAAAAATCTTTTAATTGAAAACGGAATATTAAAAAATTATTTAGTAGATTATCGTAATAGTTTAAAAATGAAAACAAAAACAACTGGTTCTGGACGTAGAGAATCTTATAAATATTCTCCTACTTCAAGAATGAATTCAACTTATATCGCTCCTGGTAAAGACGATCCAGAACAAATCATTAAAGACACAAAATATGGTCTTTATGCTGAAAATCTTGGTGGCGGAACAGTTATGACAACTACAGGAGAATTCAATTTTATGATGAAATCAGGATATTTAATTGAAGATGGTAAATTAACTAAATTAGTTAAAGGAATGATGTTAATCGGAAAAGGTCAAGAAGTTTTATTAAATATTGATCGAGTGGCTAATGATTTAGCTTTAAGCCAAGGATATTGTGGATCTGCTTCAGGTTATGTTCCTGTTGATTTAGGACAACCAACTATCAGAGTTCAAAAAATAATTGTAGGCGGAAATAAAAAATGATTGATAAAATTAATTATAATAAATGGTTCGAAATGGCTTTAGCAAAACAATTTACCGCTTTAGAAATTTCAATTCACGAAAATAAAGAAATGATGGTCAGTTTATTAGACGGTCAAATTGATGAAAACGTCCAAAGCTCGCTTGCTACAATGACTATTACTGGATTATATCAAGATAAAAAAGCTTCTATGTATTTAGAAAAAATAGATGAAACTAAAATGGAAGAAGTTTTAGAATTACTTAAAAAACAAATATCAGTTTTAAATTTAAAAGAAAAAAACATTATTTTTAAAGGTTCTGAATATTATCCAGAAGTTAAAGAATATAATTTTGATTTTAAATCAGTTAATATTCAAGATAAATATGATTTATTATTTCAAGCTGAAAAAGAATTATCAAAAAGTACTTTTTTAAAAAAAATTGATACTATTTCTTATAGTGAAAGTTATTTTAGAAAAAGAATAATTAATTCTGAAGGTTTAGATTTAAAATCTCAAATGAGTTACGCAACTATTTATTTTGATGGTATTTTTGAAAAAAATGAAGAAGCAGAAGTTTTTTCTAAATATTTTACTTTTAAAACATTTGATGAATTTGATATTCCTGCTTGTGCTCAAACTTTTTTAACTTTAGGAGAAAAAAGATTAGGAGCTAAATCGCTCGAATCTAAAGGTAATTATCCTGTTGTTTTTTCTAACGAAATTTTTGCTAAAATTTTAAATAATTTTAGTAGTATTTTTAGCGGTATGAGCGCTTATAGAAATTTAACTAGATTAAAAGACAAAGAAGGTGAAAAAATAGCTTCCTCGTTAATAACTATTGTTGATGATCCTTTAACTGAAAAAGCTTTTTTTCAAGATCAATTTGATGATGAAGGGGTTGCTTGTTATACCAAAACTATTGTAGAAAAAGGTATTTTTAAACAATTCATTCATAATTTGAAAACTTCAATTATTTTCAATACTCCACCAACAGGAAATTCTTTTAAAAATGCTATTTCAATGACTAATTGTTACGTCAAAGAAGGAACAAAAAGTTTAAAAGAAATGATTTCTCCTATTAAAGAAGGTGTTTATATCGATTTCTTAATCGGTTTACACGCTGGAATTAATACTATTAATGGTGATTTTAGCTTACAAGCTAACGGTTTCCAAATAGAAAACGGAAAAATAACTACTCCTGTTAAAATGCTTATTGTTTCTGGTAATTTTTTTGAACTTTTATTAAATATTAAAGATATTGATAATGATTTATTTTTTCAAATTTCTGGATTCGGAAGCCCTAATGTTTACGCTGACGATTTAACTATTGCTGGAAGTAATTAATTAGTTTTTTAAAAATATTAGAAAATATATTTTTTATCTCAATTAAAAACTAATTATCTTGTAAAATATATTTGTTGATGGCGAATTATAAAATTCTTTTATTAAAGAATTTTGGAATAAATTATTTTTTTTGAATATTCCGAAGGAACGAAATAATAAAAAATATGTATTTAGCTTTATATCGAAAATATAAGCCAAAAAAATTCCAAAATTTAATTGGGCATGATGTTATTATTAAAACTTTAAAAAACGCTATTAAACATCAAAAAATTCATCATTGTTATTTATTTAGTGGCGATAAAGGAGTAGGCAAAACTACTTTGGCTAAAATTTTAGCTAAATCCATCAATTGTTCTCATTTTGCTAAAAATGAAGATTGTTGTGATGAATATGATCGAGAATATTGTCCTAATTGTGCACTTATTGATAAAAAAAAAAATCTAGATATTATCGAAATTGATGGCGCTTCTTATAGCGGCGTCGACGAAATCAGAGAATTAAAAGATAAATTATTTTATAAACCTAATTTTTTAAAATATAAAATATATATCATTGATGAAATTCATGTTTTGAGTCCAAACGCTTTTAATGCTTTATTGAAAGTGTTAGAAGATCCTCCTTCAAGCGTTATTTTTATTTTTATTACTAGTGAATTTAATAAGGTTCCTAAAAATTTTTTTTCACGTACTCAATATTTTTATTTAAATAATATTTCTCAAGAAAATATTCAAAAAAAATTAAAATCTATTGCAGAAGAGGAAAAGATCATTATATCGGACCAAACTTTAAGTAAAATTTCTTTTTATGCTAACGGAAGCTTAAGGGAACCGTTAAATTTATTAGATCAAGCGAATTCCTATACAGAAGGACGAATTACAGACAAAGATATTGAAGATATTTTAAATATATTATCAGAAGAACAGATAAAAACATTATTTTCTTATTTGTTTCAAAAAGAAATTTTACAACTTATTACTTTTTTACAAAGCATTTTATTACCTAAAGTCAATTTAGTTAATTTTTTAAATGATGTCATTAATTTTTTTCAAAAATTAGTTATTGATTTTTCAAAAAATAATAGCTCTAATTTTTCTTTTTTTGATAGTTTAGATTTTGAACAAAAAGAAAAAATTTTGGATAAATTGTTAAAATTACAAAATGATTTGTTGTTATCTAAAGAAAAAAAGAATTTACTGATTGTTAATTTTATTCATATTCATCGTATTTTACATAAAGAAAATATAATCAATTCTTCTTTAAATGAAGAAAATAAAAATACTAATACAGAAACAAACGTTTCTAAAAATAATTTTGTTGAAGATACGATTGATTATGATACGAAAACAACATTTAGAGAAGAATTTTTATCAAATATTATTAATATTTTAAAATCAAACGACGAGTCATCTAAAAATTTTCTTCAAAAAGGATGGGCTAAATTAAAAAATTATCCTAATTCTGAATTATCTGAAATAGCTAGAATTTTGTTTAATTCTAAATTATTATTAATTAATGATAATAAAGAAATTCTTTTATCATGTAGAGATAAAAATGAATATAAACGATTTTTAAATAGCGAAACTAGAACAAAAATAAAAAATATTTTTAATGCAAAAAAAAATTTAATTAGCGAGTATATAGTTGTTTTAGAAGATGATTGGGACAAAATATTAGAACCCGTTTATTTAAAATTTTCGCAAACTAAAAATCCCAAAGATTTAGATTTATCTCATTTCCAAACTGATTTTTATGAACAAAATTCAGTTTTGAATATCATCCAAAAAGAATCTCAGTTTATAAAATTAGCGAAACAAATATTTGTTAAGGATAAAATAGAAATTTTTTATTAGAAGGAATTTATATATTATGGAATTTTTAGATAAATTGATTAAAATTGAAAAAAATTTCTCTAAAGAACAAAAAAAATTAGAATTAAAGGAATTTACTTCTAAAATTGGCGGCATTATGATCGTGATGCAAGGAACAAAACAAGTAGTAGATGTTCAAATTCAAAATTTAGAATTATTGAAAAATTTAGATTTGATTCAAGAAACTATTTTATTATCTTTTAACGATGCTTTGCAACAAGTCGAAAAAGCTTCTCAAAAATTATTAAAAAAAGCAGTTGCTTATCAAGATTGTGATTTTTAATATAAAAAAAACAAAAAATATTTTTTGTTTTTTCTTTTTTTATATTATTCGTTTATGTTTTGAATTTGTTTTATAAAAAAGGAGATTTTTGTTTTGACAAAAAATAATAAAGAAATTAATGTTTTAGATTCTATGGTCGATCTTTCTTATCAAATTTTATATCAAAATAAAGAACCTATGTCGATCAACGAATTAATCAAAAAAGTTTTTGAAATGAAAAATATAGAATCTGATGATAAAGATAAATTTATTCAATTATATTTAGATATTGTTTCTAGTGGTCGTTTCGTTTTTGTTGGGCATGATTTATGGAATATTAAAACTAATAACTTACATTTATGGGATCAAGATTATTTCACCGTTCTCAAAGGAGAAGAATCAGAAACTCAAGATGTTATTTACGAAGGAAAAGAAATTTTAGATTTTAAAGAATTCGATTTAGACAAAAATAAAAATGATGAAGATATTTCAGAAGACGAAAATGAAGATGATGTTAAATTAGAAGATAAAGAATTAGATTTAAATATAGATTCAGAAGTTTTAGATATTCCTGAAGAAAATATAGAAGAAGAATTATTTGATAACATCGATAAAAACACAAATACTGAAGAAAACGAATTTGTTAATGATGAGTATGAGGAATATTTTTAATATCTAAAAAAGAATATAAAATAATTTTTGAATTAAATAATATTTTATTGAACAGTTGAGGAAAAAAATGTTTTTAGGTATATATGATTATACTGTTTGGTTAACTTACTCCAATCTTTTGATAGGTTTTTTAGGTATATTTATTACTGTTAATGAACCCTCTCGAATTAATAATTTAAATTACGCAGCTATTTGTTTATTGTTGGCAGGGATTTGTGATTATTTTGACGGAATAGTAAGTAATTTCAAAAAAACAAGAACATTGAAAGAAAAAAAATATGGAGTTCAAATAGATTCTTTAGTTGATATTGTTAGCTTCGGTCTTTTACCTGTTTTGATAGGATGGAGTTTATTTAAACCTTATTTAGCTGAAAACAGAATGTGTTATTTATTATTTTACGTTATCGCTGGTGCATATCTTTTAACTGCGTTAATTAGATTAGCTTTTTTTAATGTTTCAAAAGAAGAATATTTGAATTCAGAAAAGACACCAAATGAGCGTCCTCATGTACAAATGTTCACTGGCGTTCCAGTAACTTGTGCCGCTTTGTTTTTCCCCTTTGTGATTTTAATAAATAAAATATTATCTCAATCTCAATTGAATGAACCAATCCCTTTTTTATATATATTGTGTTTGTTTATTTTTTCTTTTTTATTTATTTTCGATAAAATTAAATTTAAAAAATTAAAAAATTTAATTGTTGTTATGTTTTTATTATCTGCATCCGTTATATTAATACTTAAATTATTGATTTAAAAGAATATTCAATTGTATATTTATTTTTAAAATATCAAACAGTTACAAGAGGTATTTTAGTGAAAGACGAAAAAGATACTAATATTCAACTTCAATTTTTATATTCTAATTTAGAAACAAGTTTTTTAAAAAGATTATTTTTAAGAATTTGTATTTCTAAAATAGTTAGTATAATAATTGGTTTGTATTTAAAATCTCCTTTTTCTAAAATGCATATTAAAAAAATAGTCAAAAAAAATAATATAGACTTAAATTTATTTACTAAAAAAAAATTTAAGTCTTATAATGATTTTTTTGTGAGAAAATATAAAAAAGTTTTTTTTAGTAAAAAAAAATCTGTTTTGATTAGCCCTTGTGAAGGCCGAATAACTTTTTTTTCGATTAATGAAAAAAGTATTTTTTCTATTAAAGGTGTGAATTATCATTTAGAAGATCTTTTGAAAAATAGTCAATTAGCTTCAGAATATATTAACGGAGATTTATTAATTTTTCGTTTAAGACCTATTGATTATCATCGATATATATTTATTGATGACGGACACCAAAACAAAGAAAATTTTTGTTCTATTAAAGGAAAATTACATACTGTCAATCCGATTGCTTTTAAATATTTTAATGTTTTTCATGAAAATAGTCGAGAATATAATATCTTAGAAACCAAAAATTTTGATAAAGTAGTTCAAATAGAAATCGGTTCTTTATTAGTTAGCAAAATTAATAATTATTCTATTTTGAATTTTACTAAAGGACAAGAAAAAGGTTTTTTTTCGTTTGGCGGTTCTACTATTATTCTTTTATTTAAAAAAAATATATTACAAATAGACAAGGAATTTTTAGAAAATAGTCAAAAACATATTGAAACTAAAGTTTCTTTAGGACAAAAAATAGGGATTAAAAAGAATTTATAATTATTTTATTTTATTTTATTTATTTATAATAATAAAATAATTTTTATTTTTAATTCGAAATGAGAGGAATTGAATATGAATATTAAAAACAAAAAAAAGAAATTTATTTTTATTACAGGTGGAGTAGTTTCAGGTTTAGGAAAAGGAATTATTAGTTCTTCCATAGGACAAATTTTAAAAAGTAGGGGTTTAAAAGTTTTTATTAAAAAAATAGATCCTTATATCAATGTTGATTCCGGAACTATGAACCCGACACAACACGGAGAAGTATTTGTTACTAATGACGGAGCTGAAACAGATTTAGATTTAGGTCATTACGAAAGATTTTTAGACGAAAATTTATCTAAAAAATCTAATATCACAACAGGCCAAATTTATCAAAATGTTATTAGTAAAGAAAGAAAAGGTGAATATTTAGGTCAAACAATTCAAGTAATTCCTCATATTATTAACGAAATCAAAGAAAGAATTTTAGAAACGACAAACGAAAACGATTCTTATGATATTTTTATTATCGAAATCGGTGGTACTGTAGGAGATATCGAATCTTTACCTTTTTTAGAATCAATTCGTCAAATTCGTTATGATTTAGGTTATAATAACACTCTTTATATTCATACTACTTTAATTCCTTATTTAAAAAATTCAAATGAAATCAAAACTAAACCTACTCAACACAGTGTTAAAGAATTAAGATCATTAGGGATTCAACCTCAAATTTTAATTTTAAGAAGTGAAAAAGTTGTTTCACCTGAAATTAAAAAGAAAATTTCGATTTTGTGTGACGTTAAAGAAGAAGCTATTTTTGAAAATATTGATGTTGATATTTTATATAAAATTATTGTTAATTTATCAAATCAAAAAATAGATGATTTTATTTTAGATCATTTTCAAATCAAAAATTTAATTCCTTTAGATATTTCTCCGTGGCAAAATTTAATTCAAAAAACTCAAAATTTAAAACAAAAAATTAAAATAGGTTTAGTCGGAAAATATGTTTCTGTTCATGATTCTTATCTTTCCATCGTTGAATCTTTAAAACATGCATCAGTCGAAAACGATACTCAAGTAGATATTAAATGGATCGATTCCAGTGAATTAAATGATTCTAATGTTTCTGGTATTTTAGATGAATGCGACGGAATCTTAATCCCGGGTGGTTTTGGTTTTAGAGCTATTAACGGAAAATTAAAAGCTATTAAATACGCTCGTGAGAATAATATTCCTATTTTCGGTATTTGTTTAGGTATGCAGTTGATGGTTATTGAATACGCTCAAAATGTTTTAAAATTAAAAGATTCTAACACAACAGAAATTGATCCAGACGCCTTAAACCCAGTAATAACTAAAAAAATCAAAGATAATGATTTAGGAGGAACTTTAAGATTGGGTTCATTCCCTTGTCATTTAAAAAAGAATACTAAAAGTTATGAAATTTTTCAAAAAGAAATTATTCACGAAAGACACAGACATCGTTATGAAATGAATTCTGATTTTATTGATGTTTTTTCCAAAGATGAAAATTTTGTTATTTCAGGGATCAATATGAAAGAAAATTTACCAGAAATTATAGAATTAAAAAATCATATTTGGTTTATCGGAGTTCAATTTCATCCTGAATTTTTATCTAGACCTTTAAAAGCTCATCCTTTATTTAAAGATTTTATACATTCTGTTTTAAATAAATAAAAAAAATAATATAAATAAAAAAAAAAAAAAACAATCAATTATGTTTTTTTTTTTTTTTTATTTATATTATTGAAATTTTGTTTATGCTATGATTGATTATTCAAATTTTACTTCTAATTTAGCTTGAGTATTGATATCTGTTGCTAATTTTTTTGCTTCGTCTTTTACTTTGTTTAATGCATTTACGAAAGTATCTTTAGTAAAACCTGTTTCTTTAGATTTGGTTTCTAATTCAGTCATTGCCGTTGTCAAAGTATCAACAGTAGCTTTAATTTTGTCTGAGTCTTTTTTACCTTTGTTAAAATTATCAATAGCTGTTTTAATTTCGTCTATTTTAATTTTACCTTTTACGCTTGTCAATGTTGTGCCTGCTTTTGTTGCATCAGATGTATAAGCATCATCAATTGATATTGCATTTGCGTCTTTGTGTAATTTTTCAATAGTGCTTTTAAGTGATTTTCTACCCAAAGCAAACCATAATATTACAGAGATAATAACTATTAAACCAACTGAAACACTACTAACTATTATTTTTCCTTTTTTAGTACTCAAAAATTTTTCATTTGCTGCTTTTTGCATTTTAAAATTCCTTTCTTGTGTAATTAATTATTTTTTATTAAATCTTTTAAGATTCAATATTATTATTATAACATAAATCAAACTTTATTTAAGTTATAATACTTATTTAATTTTACTAAAAATTTTATGAAGTATTTGATCGGTTTTATTATCTTTTTCAAATTTAATATTATTATTTTTATAATTTAAAAGTCTATCTATATAATAAATCGATTTTTGTTGATGTACAACAGCTTGTTCGATAGCTTTTATGATGTCTTCATGAGAAAAGTTTTGATTCAAATACCAATTTTTGATTATTTCTAATTCAAACGACGCTAAATTATTTTTTTTTAATTTTTCAATTTCTTCTATAGTTTCTGCGATATTTGTTTTTTTTTCTTTTAATTTTATTTTCTTTGTTTTTTCAGAATAAATTTCTTCTATTTTAAGAAAAGTATTATCTAAATTAAAGACTTCAATTATTTTGTCATCTTGTTTTTCTTGAGACAAAGAGAAGAAATTTTTTTTCAATAATTCCGCTAAAATGTTTTCTACTTCATTTTTAGAGAGATTTGTTTTTTCTGCTAAAAAGACAGAGGAAAAATTTTTATTTTCATAACAATTAAATAAACATAATAAAATAATTAATTCTTGCGATGTTAAATCCATTTTATTATATTCATTAATTAAAATTTTTTCAATGTTCAAATATCCAGCTTCATAAATAGTTTTCAACATTCTGTATAATCCTCTCTTTATTAATTTTGTTTAATGCTTTTTCTGCTGCTTTTTGTTGCGATGATTTTTTAGTTTTACCGGAACCTTTTCCGAATAATTTACCTTCTAAGTAAACTTCGGATATAAATTCTTTTTCGTGTGCTAATCCTTTTTCTTCAACGATTTTATAATAAATATCTGTTTTATTGTTTTGGGTTAATTCTTGTAATTGTGTTTTGAAATCTATTATATTAATTATTTTATTTAAACAAGGTAAGACAACATAATTAAATGTTTTTTCTACTTGTTTATAGCCTAAATCTAAATAAATAGCCGCGAATAAAGCTTCAAAGGCGTCTGCTATAATAGAATAGTTAATATGAAATCTTTTTTTCTCTCCTTTTCCTAATAAAATATAATTTTTTAATTTGATTTCTTGAGCGTAAATTAATAAAGAACTAACACAAACAGCTTGAGCTCTTTTTTTAGTCATAATTCCTTCATCATATTTATTTTTTTTATATAAATAATTAGCCATCAAAAAGTTAATAATAGAATCTCCTAAAAATTCCAATCTTTCGTTATTTTTATTTTTATTGAGATTATTTTCGTTAGCGTAAGAACTATGAGTTAAAGCTTTGGTATAAATTTGAATATTTTGGGGTTTGATATTTAATCTTTTGAATAATTTATTTAAATTCATAATTCATCATTTATTCCTTTAGATAATGTAAAGTTTTTATAAACTTTATTGATAAAATTTTGTTCAATTAAAATTTTAGCCTGTAGAATAGCTTTATAAAAAGCATATTCATCGGAATCACCATGTGCTTTGATTACGATTTTATTTAATCCTAATAACATAGCTCCTCCCATTTCTTTAGCATCTAATTTTTTTTTTATTTTTTTCATTTTATTAGCGAAAAATATTTTAGTAATAATTTTTTTCAACCAATTTTCAGTCAAAACATTTTTGACAATTTGAAAAGAATTTTGAATTGCTCCTTCATAACTTTTTAAAACCATATTAGAGGTAAAGGCATCACTTAATAAAATATCTGCGTCAGTAGCTAAAACATTTTTGGATTCTTCATTACCTTGAAAATTAATTCTAATATCTTTTTCTAATAAATTATAAAGTTTTTTCTCAAAATTTCTTCCTTTATTTTTCTCTATTCCGATATTTAATAGTTTAATTATCGGATTTTTGATTTGAAATAATTCTTGAAAAGCGATTGTAGCGTAAATAGCGAAGTTAAGTAAATTTTCTGGTTCTATTTCGATATTAGCACCCGCATCTATTAAAATTATCTTTTTATCATTGATAGAATTAAAAATAGGCGCCAAAGCGATTCTTTTAGCGAAAGAGGTAGTTCTAATGATTAAAAAACTAGATAAAACTAAAGCTTGAGTAGGTCCAGCTGATACTGTTCCGTCTACTTCGTTATTTTTGGCCGCTTGAAGAGCTAAAAACATAGAATTTTCTGGATGATCTCTTAATTCTTCTCTTGTATTTTCGATATCCATTTTTAGAAATAAAGGAGTATGAACAATCGTTAATCTTTGTTGTAGAGAATTATAAGCTTTTGATAAAGAATTTTTTTGAATAATCTGTTCTATTTGTTTTCGATCTCCATAGAGATTGATGGATAAATTTTTCTCTTCTCTTAAAGCACGAAAAACAGCTTTGGTTGTGATTGCTGGTCCATGATCTCCACCCATAGCGTCGACAGCTAATTTAATCATTTAATATATGTCCTATCTTTATTTATTTAGAATTGAATAAATTTTCAAAATCTTTGGTAATTTTATCTATAATATCAAAATCTTCATATATATTTAAAAAAATATATTTCAAAAAACCACTTTGTTTGGTTCCTGTGAAATCTCCAGGACCTCTATTTTTAAGATCGATTTTGCTTAAATTAAAACCATCATTTTCATGTTGTAAACTATTCAAACGTTCGTTTTCTTTAGCGGATACCAAAAAACAATAATTAATTTTATTATTTCGACCCACTCTACCTCTTAATTGATGTAATTGACTTAAACCAAAATATTCCGCTCCTAAAATAATAATTGTTGTTGTGTTAGCGATGTCAATTCCAACTTCGATAATAGATGTTGTTAACAAAACCCCTTTTCGATCATTGATAAATTTTTGAATGGTTTCATCTTTTTCTTCTGTTTTTTGTTTCCCATGTAAAACATAGAAATTTTCTATTTTTTTTTCTTTGAAAAAAACACTCATATTTTCAATATTAAATGTTTTTTTATTATCTTTAATAGCAGGAACAACAATATAAGTCTGTTCGTTTTTATCTTGATTTTTTAGAATTAAAGAAATAACATCTTTAAAAGAACATGTTTTAGTAATGATATTATCTTTATTTTGGTGTTTTTTTTCTAATATAGAAATTCTCAATAAACCAAAATAAATAATAGCCAAAGTTTTCGGAATCGGTGTCGCTGTTAAATAAATAATATCAGAATGGATATTTTGAGAAATAATTTTATTTTGGATATTCGTGCCAAATTTATGATTTTCATCGATTATAATTAATCCTAAATCATTAAAATCAATATTAGCCAGTAAATGAGTTCCAAAAATCATTTTATACTGATTTTCTTTTATTAATTTCTGAATTGTTTTTTTATTTTTACTTTTAGAAGTGATAAAAATAGATTCTATATGGGGAAAAAATTTTTGAAAATTGGTATAATGTTGTTGAGATAAAATTTCTGTCGGAGCCATCATTAAAACTTGTTTATTTAAATTAATGATTCCTAAAGCAGCAATGAAACCTATGATTGTTTTCCCAGAACCAACATCACCTTGAACTAATCTCTGGGTAGTATAATTTTTTTTAAAATCTAAATAAATTTCATTGACTATTTTTTTTTGATTGACTGTTAATTGAAAAGGAATCGTGGAAATCATTTGTCTGACATAATCTAAATTAAATTTCAAAGGAACCTTAGGAATTATTTTTTGTTCTTGAAATAATTTTTTAATGATAAAAAAAGCCTCTTCGTATTTGAATCTTTTAATAGCTTGTTTCAGCATTATATCATTAGGAGGGATATGAATATTTCGAAAAGCTTCTTTTCTATTTATTAAATTATATTTTTTCAAAAAATTGGTTTCTAAATTTTCTTTTATTCTTAAAGAAGGATATTCAAAAATTTTTTTAATCAATTTGGCAACTTCTTTATCTGGAATATTTTTTAATTTATAAACAGGTTGAATAGTGTTTTCGACATTGTTTTTTGAAGAAATAAAAGAAGAGACGATCGAATTATAACGCTTATAATATGTTCCTTTAATGAATATTTTTTGATTTAATTTTAATAAATTTGAAAAAAAAAATTATGAAAAATAATTACACGAAAGGTTATATTATTTTCAACTAAAACTTCAAACATTTGAGTAGATTTTTTAAAAAAACTTTTCACAGCGATAGGTTTTTTAATTATAATTCCCCATAAATTAACTTTTTGTTTATCAGATATTTCTTTTAAATCAGAGATAATAGAATTTTCATATTTTTTGGGTTTTTTTAAAATTAATTCTTTTATTTGAGTAATATTGTTTTGGAGGAGTTTAGGATATAAACGAGATTCAAGAAAAAGTTTTTGTAAATGTAAATCAATCATTTTTACCTCTTTTTTATTTTTGATTTGCGACACAAAAACAAAAAGTTAATTTATTTTGTAATGAAAATATCTCAAAATGAAAAAAAATTAATATTAATTTTTTTAAAATTTTTAATAAAATTAATATTGATTTTTTTTATTTAATTTAATGAATTTTATTTTTGGAGAAAAACAAAATTCATTAAATATTATAACATATTTTAAAATTTTATAAAAAATCCTTTGATTTATTTTTAATTATTTATTTTTAATTATTTATTTTTAATTATTTATTTTTAATTATTTATTTTTAATTATTTATTTTTAATTATTTATTTTTAATTATTTATTTTTAATTATTTATTTTTAATTATTTATTTTTAAAATTTTC
>NZ_JBGGGR010000056.1:0-22431 GCF_041276565.1 'Camptotheca acuminata' phytoplasma | reverse complement strand
CTTCTTTTTTTTCTTTTTCTTTTTGTTTTTGTTTTTTGTCATTTTGTAATATTTGTAATTTTTGTTGAATATTTTCATATTTAATCATATTTAAAATTAGTTCATAAAAATCTTGTGGTTTTTTTTGTTGTGATTTTGTTTGTTTATATAATCCTAAAAACAATCCTTTTTGGTCTAAAAAAATTTTTTTTGTAAATTTTTCTTCTGGATTAACCGAATGCGGAATATTGAATTCTATAACAAAATAATTGCCCAAATCTAAAGATTGATCGTCTTTTAGATTTTGTTGTTCGTCGCTATAATGAATATAACAAAGATAATAAAATATAGAATTAGAGGTTATTATATAATTAAGTTCCTCAGCTGGATCTTGTTTTGGTGCAGAAATTCCTATAAAAGCCCAATCTTTATTAAAAAATATTTTATTATTTTTCCCTTTAATAGAAATAGGTAAATATTTTGTATCATAGGAATTATAATTATCACTTACAATACCTTCTTGAAAAGATTCTGTATTTCCTTCTTGGTTATCCAAATTAAAAGCGTATACAGTTTCTCCTTTTTTGAAATAATGAGTTGATAATTCAAAAGTTTTTTCTTTAATCTCATTAGTTGTTTCTTTAATCTCATTAGTTGTTTCTTTAATCTCATTTTTCTTAAATATCTGTTTAATTTGTTTTTGAATTTTTTGTATAGATTTGTCTTTTTTTTCTAATTCATTAAATTTTTCAATTAAACTAAGATCATTTTTTGGACTAATTTCTTTATAATGGTTTTCTGTAATTTTATCCTTATTTAACATAAATAAAAATACATAATAAGAAAATAAAAAAAATAAAAATATAATAATAGCTAATTTTATTTTATTTTTGTTTAATGAGTCCATAATAATATATTTTATCATTAATATTTATATCCCAAACATGGAAAAATTTTAATTTTAAATATACGAGAAAGTCGGACATAATAAAGAAATTAATTTTTTTTATAAAAATTTTAATTTTATTGTTGACATTTGTAAAAAAAAATATAAAATAATATTGGCAGTCATATTATGTGAGTGCTAAAAAATAAAGAAATAAATAATGAATAATTAGAGGTGCTAAATTGCTTTCTAATCGTAAGAGATTAATTTTGAAAGCTATTGTAGAAAATTATTCCAAAGAAGAAAAACCAGTAGGTTCAAAGTTATTATCTCAAGTGCCTTATTTAAAATTTTCTAGTGCTACTATTCGTTATGATATGTATCAATTAGAAAAAAGAGGTTATTTAGAAAAAACTCATACATCTAGTGGAAGAATTCCTTCTTTAAAAGGTTATGTTTTTTATTTAAATAATTTAATAACTCGTAAACAAGAAATTATTGAAATTTTTTTCTTATTCGAAAAAATAGTTCATCGAAAAAACTTAGATAAAGAAAGAATAATTCAAGAAATTTTAAAATTAGTATCTCAATTAACTAATCACGTAATCATCAATATAAAACCTGATATTTTAAAAGCGAGTCAAGTAAAAAAAATTGATTTAATTTTTGTTAATTCACAGCAAGCAGTCATTTTAATTTTGACTAATAAAGGGAATTTACAATATCAAAATATTTTTTTTGATAAAGAACAAAAATTAATTGAAAAAGATTTAAGAGAAATTATTGAAGTTTTTAATTATTTGTTAGTTGGTAAATATTTAGATCAAGTTTTAGAAATTATTCAAAGTCGCGTTTTTAAAGAAAAAATAATTAAAAACATCGAATATAAAGAAGAATTAATTCAATTTTTTTTAGATTCTTTTTATAATTTATTAGTTAATAACGCTTCTGTTTACGGTGTATCGAATTTTTTAGAATTTTATAAAGATAAAATTACTGCATCTGTCAAAGATGTTTATGATATTTTGGATAAAGGTAAATTAATTAATTTTTTTTTCGATTCAAAGAAAGCTACTTTAAAATTAGCTAATCAGATAAGTTTAATTCCTTATAAAAAATTTATTTTTTTATCAATTCCATATAATATTAATGAAAATGAAAAAGGATTTATTGCTGTTTTAGGTTTTGATATTGTAAAATATCAAGAAATTATTCCTATTTTGGAATACTTATCAGCTCATATATCGCATTTATATGAAAAAAATAAAATTTAACAAAGGTGGTTTTAATGTCTATTAACGAAAAAGAAAACAAAACAGAAGAACAAATTGAAGAAAACAATGACAAAGAACAAGAATTAAATTCTAATTCTGAAGAAGGTTCTAAAAAAGAAGACAAAAACAAAGAAGAACATGGTTCTGAAAATGAATCTTTTTTAAATGATAAAAACACAGATGAATTAAAAGAGATGATTAAAAATTTAGAAAATGAAAACAAAAAACTAAAAAAAGAATTATCTCAAACAAATGATAATTGGCACAATGATAAATTAAAAAATCAAGCAGATTTAGATAATTTTCAAAAAAGAATTCAAAAAGAAAAAGATAATTATTTAAAATATTCTTCTATGAATTTAATTAGTAATCTTTTAGTTCCTTTAGAACAATTAGAACAAGTGGTTGAAATGCAGTACGTTGAACCCGTATTAAAAAATTTTTTATCTGGTTTTAAAATGATTAATAAACAGATTAAAGATATTTTAAATAAAGAAGGTGTTCAAGAAATTAAAGCTTTAGGCGAAAAATTTGATCCTAAAGTACATCATGCTATAGAAAAAGTATTTGATAAAGATCAACCTAATGAAATAAATATTGCAGTTTTACAAAAAGGTTTTTTATATAAAGATTTAGTTATAAAACCAGCTATGGTTAAAGTAAATGAATGGAGTGAAAAAGAAGAAAATGAAAACAAATAAAATTATTGGAATCGATTTAGGAACTACTAATTCTTGTGTTTCTGTAATGGAAGGTAAAGAAGCGAAAGTTATTATTAATTCAGAAGGCGGAAGAACTACTCCTTCTATCGTGGCTTTTAGAGGCGAAGAAATTTTAGTAGGTGAAGTTGCTAAAAGACAAATGTTGACTAATTTAGATACAATAGTATCTATTAAAAGACATATGGGAGATAACGATTTTACAGTTGATGTTAAAGGTAAAAAATATACTCCTCAAGAAATTAGTGCAATGATTTTAAGAAGTTTAAAAAAACAAGCAGAAGATTATTTAGGAGCAGAAGTAACTCAAGCGATTATTACTGTGCCTGCTTATTTCAATGATGCTCAAAGACAAGCTACTAAAGACGCAGGAAAAATTGCTGGTTTAGAAGTAAAAAGAATTATCAATGAACCAACAGCTGCAGCTTTAGCTTATGGTATCGATAAACAAAACACAGAACAAAATATTTTAGTTTTTGACTTAGGTGGTGGAACTTTTGACGTTTCTGTTTTAAATTTAGCAGAAGGTAATTTTTCAGTTTTATCAACTGCTGGCGATAACCTTTTAGGTGGAGATGATTTCGATAACAAAATTATTGATTTTTTACTACAAGAAATCAAAAAAGAACATTACATTGATTTAAGATCAGATAGATCAGTAATGCAAAGATTAAAAAGTTCTGCTGAAAACGCTAAAAAAGAATTAAGTAACGCAATGTCAGCTCAAATTTCTTTACCATTCTTAACAATGGTTCAAACTAAAGAAGGAGCGAATTCAGTTCAAAAACCTATTCATTTTGAATACAATTTAACAAGAAACAAATTTAACGAATTAACACAAGATTTAGTTGATCGTTGTTTAATTCCTTTAAGACGTGCTTTAAAAGACGCTGATATTGATACAAACCAAATTCATCAAGTTCTTTTAGTAGGTGGTTCTACTAGAATTCCTGCTATTCAAGAATTAGTAAAAAAAGAATTAAATAAAGATACTTTAAATAAAAGTATTAATCCTGATGAAGTAGTTGCTATGGGTGCTTCAATTCAAGGTGGTATTTTATCTGGTGATGTTAAAGATGTTGTTCTTTTAGATGTAACTCCGCTTTCTTTGGGAATAGAAACTTTAGGAAACGTTTTTACTAAATTAATCGAAAGAAACACAACAATACCGACAACAGCGAAACAAGTTTTTTCTACTGCAGAAGATAACCAACCTTCAGTTATTATTCATGTTTTACAAGGTGAAAGACCTTTAGCAAGAGAAAATAAAACTTTGGGACGTTTTAGTTTAGATAATATTCCACCTGCTCCAAGAGGGATTCCACAAATAGAAGTTACTTTTGATATCGATGTTAATGGGATTGTTTCTGTTAAAGCGAAAGATTTAGGAACAAACAAAGAACAAAAAATTACTATTTCTGGAAATGGTTCTTTAACAGAAGAAGAAATTCAAAGAATGATTAAAGAAGCTGAAGAACATGCAGAATCTGATAGAATCCAAAGAGAAAAAATTGACACTCTTAATGAAGCAGATAATTTAATTTTCCAAACTAAAAAATCTTTAGATACACTTAAAGATGAAATCAAACCAGAAGAAAAAACTAAAATCGAAGAACAAATTAAAGATTTAGAAGAAGTTATTAAAAAAGAAGATGTAGCGCTTATCAAAGAAAAAATGCAAACTTTAGAAAAAGAAGCACAGTCTATATCTGTGAGAGCTTACCAAAAAGAACAAGATAACAAAAAAGACGCTCCGAATGCTAACGAAACAGCTAACAATCAATCTATTAATGAAGAAAAAGTAGTTGATGCAGATGTTGAAGAAAACAAATAATTTTATCTTAAAAATTTAAAACCAAAATAAGAACCAAAAAAAGATTAACTTCTTTTTTTGGTTTATTTATTAATTATGTTAAAATAAAATTATAGGAGTATTAGTTAGTATCATGAGTGTAAAAAGGGATTATTATGATGTTTTAGGCGTTCCTAAAAATGCTGATTTAAACACAATCAAAAAATCTTATCGTATGCTTGTTAAAAAATATCATCCAGATGTTTCTAAAGAAACAAACGCAGCCGAAAAATTTAAAGAAGTCCAAGAAGCTTATCAAGTTTTAAGCAACGAAGAAAAAAGAAGCAATTACGATCGTTTCGGACATCAAGATAATTATAATAATTTCGGTGGAGGCAGTGGTGGCGGTTTCCAAGATTTCGGTCAAGAATTTAGTTTTGATGATATTTTTGACGGTTTTTTTGGGAATAGAAAACAAAGTTCACAATCACGTAATAATTTTGAAACAGATGATAAACATGTAGAAATTCAAATTGATTTTTTAGAGGCATGTTTAGGAACAGAAAAAGAAATTCAATTCAAAATTGAAGAAGATTGTGGTCAATGTAAAGGGACAGGAGCACAAAGTTTAAAAGATTTACAAAATTGTGCTTACTGTAACGGAACAGGTTATATTAAAAGAACTCAATCTACTTTTTTAGGAAATATTTCGACTAAACAAGTATGTTCGCATTGCCATGGAGTAGGTCAAAAAATTTTAAAAAAATGTTCTTTTTGTAAAGGTTCTCAAAGAGTTTCAAATTTACAAAAAATTAAAATTTCTATTCCAGCAGGAATCGAAGATAAAATGACTATCAAAATGCCTAATAAAGGTAACGGAGGTCATTTAGGTTCTTATAATAGCGATTTATATATTCTTGTTAAAATTAGACCTCACGATACTTTTACTAGAGAAAAACAAGATATTATTTCTGTTTTCCTGATTAATTTTTATGATGCTATTTTAGGTAATACTTTTAGTGTTCCTACTATTTATGGAGAAATTAATTTAAAAATACCTGAAGGTACTCAAACCCATACTAAATTTAAAATCAAAAATAAAGGTGTACCTTATTTAAATTCTTCTTATCGTAAAGGGGATCATTATGTTATTGTTAAAGTTAAAATCCCTACTAAATTAACTAGTCATCAAAAAAAATTGATTCAACAAATCAAAGAATTAGATACATTTCAAGAAAACACAAAACAAAATAAATCTTGGTTTTTTAATTTATAATTTATAAAAAAAATTAATAAGAAAAATATTATTTTCTTTTTTGAAAAAAAGGTAGATAAGAAAAATGATTTTAGTAAAATATAATCAAAGAAATGATTTAAAACCTTATTTTTATTTTGCGCTTGAAGAATATATTTTAAATAATCTTGTAAAAAAAGATCAATTATTTTTTTTTCAATGGCAAATCAAAGGAATAGTAATCGGTAAAAACCAAATTATAGAAAATGAAGTCAATTTAGATTTTGTAAAAGAAAATAATATTGATGTTTTTAGAAGACAAACTGGTGGAGGATGTGTTTACAACGATCAAGGGACAATTATTTTTAGTATTGTTTCTTCTAAAAAAGATAAACAATTTAGTTTTAAAAAATCTTTATCTCAAGTTGTAGAAGCTTTACGTGAATTAGGCATAGATTTAAATTTAAGTTCAAGAAACGATATCCTTTTGAAAGATAAAAAAGTTTCTGGAAATGCTTTTTTACAAAACCAAAATGGTACTATTGTCCACGGTACTTTATTATATAATTGTGATGTTGATACCATGGTGCGTTGTATCACTCCTAATAAAGAAAAATTAATTTCTAAAGGAATCGAAAGTGTTTCCTCTCGAATTACTAATTTAAAACAACATTTAAACGGAATGACTCAAGAACAATTAATAAATCATTTAAATAATTTTTTAACTAATGAAGAATATGTTTTAAGTGATGAAGAAATAGCTACAATCAATAAAATGGCTGAAAAATACGCTTCTAAAGAATGGATCTTTGGAGAACATCCGCAATACGACAAAAAAATAAATAAACGTTTTGATTGGGGTTATATGGAAATTTTATTGTCTTTAAAAAAAGGGAAAATCGAAGAAATGTTTTTAAAAGGTGATTTTTTTCACAAAAATAATCAATTACCCTTGTTTTTAGATAAATTTAAAAACACTCCTTATAATGAAAATAATTTACAAGAAATTTTAAAAGATATTAATATTGGTGATTATATTTTAAATGCCACAAATGAAGATTTTTTATCTTTATTAAATGAAGGTATATTAAAAATATAAATATAATATTTGTATTTTTTGGAATTTCCAACAAAAGAATATATTTATATATTCTTTTTTTTATGCATTTTATGAAGAAATATTTTTTTAAATTTATCAGAAAAAAATTATTTAAAAAAATATAAACACTTATTTTAAATATGTAAAAATATTGTTATAATAATATTAATGATAGTGAAAATGTTATTATAATTTTTTTATGTTTTTTGAAAATGTAATTTTTCGATAATTAAAATATTTTTATGTTATTCCTTTTTTATTTTTTTTCAGGAAAGATATTTAAATTAAGTAAAGTTTTTTTGTATCTTTATAAGGAATATAAATGGTTTTTGCAGAATAAAAAAATATTTTGGAATAATTATATAAATTAAAAGAGGAACAACAAATGTTTTCTGTTCAAAACATTTATAAGAACTACGAATCATATAAAAATAAAAAAGTTTTTATTAATGGATGGTTGAGAAATTCTCGTTTTCAAAAAAAAATCTTTTTTTTTGATTTGAATGATGGTTCTTTTTTTAAAGATTTACAAGTAGTTTATAAAAATATTGAAGATTTAGAGTTTCAAAAAATTAAAGATAAATTACAGGTTGGAGTTTCATTACAATTAGAAGGACGTATAGTATTTACTCCTAATTTTTCAAATCCTTTTGAAATTTTAGCTAATAAGATAACTCTTTTAGGTCCTAATTACTCTAATTATCCTATTCAACCTAAAAAACATTCTAGAGAATTTTTACGTAAAGTTTTACATTTGAGATTAAGAACCAAACTTTTTGGAGCTGTTTTTAGAATCAGAAATATAGTAAGTTATGCTATTCATGAATTTTTTCGTCAAGAGGGATTCATATGGGCCCATACTCCTATTATTACTGCTAGCGACGGTGAAGGAGCAGGTGAATTATTTCAAGTTACTACTTTAAATTTAAATAAAATACCTTTAGATCAAAATAATGAAGTAGATTATAAAAAAGATTTTTTTGGAAAACCTTCTTTTTTAACTGTTACTGGTCAATTAGAAGGTGAAGCGATGGCCATGGCATTTTCCAAAATTTATACTTTTGGTCCAACTTTTCGAGCTGAAAATTCTAATACAACAAAACATATATCTGAATTTTGGATGATCGAACCAGAAATGGCTTTTTATGATTTACAAGATAACATTGCGTTAGCTCAAAAAATGATTCAATATGTTATTCGTTTTTGTTTAGAAAACAACAGAGAGGATTTTATGTTTTTAGAACAAAATGTAGAATCTAATTTAATCGAAAGATTAGAACAAGTAGCGAATTTAAAAAAATTTAAACAAATTACATATACAGACGCAATTAATATTTTAATTGGAAGTCAAATAAAATTTGAAAATAAACCTTTTTATGGCAGCGATTTGTTTTCTGAACATGAAAAATATTTAACTGATTTATTTCAAGAGCCTATATTTATTATTGATTGGCCGGTTGATATTAAAGCTTTTTATATGAAAAATAATTCTGATAATAAAACAGTAGCTGCTATGGATCTTTTAGTTCCTAAAATAGGGGAGTTGATAGGCGGTTCACAAAGAGAAGAGAAATTAGATATTTTAATAGATAAGATGAAACAATTTAATATTCCGAGAGAAGAATTAGATTGGTATTTGGACTTGCGTCGTTTCGGTAGTTGTGTTCATTCTGGTTTTGGTATAGGTTTAGAAAGATTGTTGATTTATTTAACTGGAATTGATAATATTAGAGATGTAATAGCTTTTCCAAGAACTTCTAAAAATATTTCTTTTTAACAAATAAAAAATATCAAATTAAAGGAAATTCAAATTATGGGAATCATATTAGAAAATGTTTCCAAAATTTTTGTCAATAAAAAAAATAAAAAAAAATATTATGCAGTTGATAAGGTTAATTTAAATATATCTACTGGCGAATTAGTTACTCTTTTAGGACCTTCTGGGTGTGGTAAATCTACACTTTTGTTTATGATCTCAGGATTAAGTGATGTTACTGAAGGACGTATTTTATTTGACGGAAAAGATGTTAATAAATTAACACCTGATAAAAGAGGAATTGGTTTAGTTTTTCAAAATTATTCTTTATATCCGCATATGACAGTTTTACAAAATATTTCTTTTCCTTTGCAAAATTTAAAATTTACACCTGAACAAATTAAAAAAGAAGTTGACAGAATTTCTGTTTTATCTTCTATTGAAGATATTTTAGATAAAAAACCTTCTGAATTATCAGGAGGACAACAACAAAGAGTCGCTATAGCAAGAGCTTTAATTAAAAATCCTAAAATTTTATTATTAGACGAACCTTTATCTAATTTAGATACTAAATTACGTTTAAAAATGAGAGATGAAATTAGAAGAATTCAAAAAAAGACTAAAATTACTGCTATTTTTGTTACTCACGATCAAGAAGAAGCAATGACAATTAGTGATAGGATTTATGTTATGGATAAAGGAACAATCCAACAAGCAGATATCCCTTCTCAAATTTATGATAATCCAGCTAACTTGTTTGTGGCTTCTTTTTTAGGAGTTCCGAATATTTCTGTTTTTGATGGTCAAATAGAAGATGATAAATTGATAATAAACAATAAAGTAGTTCAAAATAATCTTTTGTTTAAAAACATTGAAAATAAAGAAGTTCATGTAGGAACCAGACCAGAAGGATATATATTAGATGAAAACGGTCCTTTGGAAGTAGAAGCAATTAATTTAGAAAATATAGGAAGAGAATTATTTTTATTAGTTAAACATCCGAATTCTAATTATCCTAATTTTAAAATAATTGTTCCAAATGAAAAAAAAAATTTGTTAAATTTATCTAATATATACAAAAAAAAAATTAGATTTAGTATTTTAGAAAATAGATTTTTTCTTTTTGATAAAACAAACGGTAATAGGATTTTTATTAAATAATGAATTTTATAGATCAAAAAAAGAATAAAAGTTGGTTATATATAATATCTGGTCTTATTGTTTTAACTATTTTTATTTTTTTTCCTTTAACTCAAACTTTTATTATTTCTTTGAATAGCAATTATAATAAATTTGATAATTCATTAGGAATAAACAAAGGAGAATTATTTAGTTTAAAAAATTATATAAATGTTTTTAAGAATGAAGAATTTTTAATTGCTTTTAGAAATACTTTAATATTAGTTTTTTTGATAGTTCCTATTTCTGTGTTTTTTTCTTTGGGAGTTGCTTTGGTTTTAAACAGTATTAAAAACACTTTTTTTAAAAACTCTTTTAAAACCTTTTTTTTTCTGCCTTTAGTTTCTAATACAGTAATCATGGGGATGATTTTTAGTATTTTATTTTATTACAGTTATGGTATTTCTTCCAGACCAGAAGGTTTATTTAATTCTTTTATTGGTTTGTTTGGGATGAAACGTAGTGACTTCGTTACTCGTACAGCTCCTTTCACGAATAAAATGTTTGTTTTAGTTTTATATAATGTTTGGACTAAAGCTCCTTTTAAAATTTTTGTTTTTATTTTAGCTTTGCAAGAAATTGATAAATCATATTATGACGCTGCTAAAATCGATGGAGCTTCAAAATGGCGTATTTTTAAAAAAATAACTTTACCTTTGATTACTTCTGTTATTTTTTATCAATCTATTATAGAAATGTTGTCAGTTTTTAAAGAATATGAATCTGTTATTGGTTTGTTTGGTGACAACCCGCCTTATGAAATTCAAACAATAGTAGGTTATATTTATAAACAATTAAATATGTCAACTTTTGATTCGTTTTCTAAAGGCGCAGCTGCTTCTATTATATTGTTTTTAATTTCTATCGTATTTACGCTGATAAGTTTATCTATTTCAAACAAAAAAAATAAATAATTAAAGGTTTTAACAGTGAATAATATAAAAAATTATATTTCTCATTTTAAGAATTTTTTTAAGAACGAGATAAAAAAAATTACTTTTTCTGGTTTCATGAAATATTTTTTTTTATTTTTGGTTTCTTTTCTATTTTTATTACCCTTTTATTTAATGTTTATTACAGCTCTAAAAACGCCTAATGATATTATTGTTAACAACGCTTTATCTTTACCAAAAGAGGGATGGCGTTGGTATAATTATGTAAAAGCTTTTAAGGATACTCAATTTCTTCAATATTTTTGGAATACTTTTGTTGTTACTTTTTTTTCTACTATTTTAGGTACTTTTTTTTGTATTTTGTTATCTTTTCCTTTAAGTATGTTTAATTTTAAATTTAAATCCGCTGTCTTATTTCTTTTATTATTAAGTTTAATGACAACAAGTGAAATTTTAGTAATACCTAATTATAGAACAGTTGCGAATTTAGGGTTAGTTAATTATGGCAGAGGGGCTGAAGTTCCTTTTGGTGATTATATTGCGATGATTTTCCCTTATTTAATTAATGTTGTTCATGTTTTTTTATTAATTCGAACTTTTAATAATGTTCCTAAAGAATTATATTATAGTGCTAAAGTTGATGGTGCTAGTGATTGGCAATATCTTTGGAAAATATTAGTTCCTGTAGTAAAATCCACTATTATTGTTATTATGATTTTTAGAATAGTAGGAGTTTGGAACGCATATGCATGGCCAGATTTAGTTGGCGGAAAATTATTAACTAATATGTCAAGAAAAAGTTTTGGACCAGATCCCGACATAGAATCTTTAAATATACAAATGGCTAGCGCTGTATTAATCAATATACCTTTATTTTTGATTTTTATTTTTTTCAATAAATATATTGTTTCAGGAGACAACCAAAGTGGTATTAAAGGATAAAACTCAAAATTTTTTATTTGTTTTTGGATTTTTCTTTCTTTTAATTATGTATGTTTTTATCCAAAATTATTTTTGTAGTCTTCGTTATTCTTCTGATGGAAAAACATATAAAGCTAATTTAGAAAAACATTTAAAAAAATTTAAATCAACGGAGGAATACGAAAATCAATTCAGAGACAAAAGTAAACCACATATTTATATTAATTTTTGGCATAATTTGTATAAAGATGAGGAAGAATTATTTATACAAATTATTGAAGGATTCCAAAAAAAATATCCTCAAATTAAAATCGTTCTTAGTAATAAAGAAAATTGGGGTCAAATTTTAAAAAATGTTTCTAATGCTTTAAATGTTAATAAACAACCCAATTTAGTTTTTTCTTATCCTGATCATATAGAATTTTATTCTAAATCGAATAAATTAATTCCTTTGAATATTTTCACAAAAAAAGAAAAAGAATTAAAAGAAGAAAATCCAAGTTTTACAAATCTTCTTGACATAGAGAAACATTTTAAAGAAGGTTATATCCCAACACATAATTTCGGAGATGGAGAAAAATATTATTATTTACCTTTATTAAAAACGCATGAAATTATGTTTTACAATAAAAACAAAATAAAAGAATTTAAAGACGAAATTGAAAAAGAATTTAAAGAAGAATTTGAAGAAGAAGAAATAATAGATCTGAAAACAGGTGAAATAAAAACACAGCTAACTTGGGATCAAATGAAAAAAATATGTAGAATTATGAAAGAAAAAAAAGGACAAAATTTTATTCCTATATTAGTTGATTCAGAAGATAATTTGTTTATTATTAGTTTAGAACAAAATAAAAATGACAAAATAAATTATCCTTCCGAAACAAATTCATTAGAAAAATTTTTCCAAGACTCTGGTACTCAAGACAGAATTTCGTATTTCAAGGAAAACTTTGGCCAAAGAGAAAAAGAATATTTGACTTTTAGTAAATTATCTGGCGAATATGTAATTCCTAAATTAATGAAAGATGATAATATATGTTTTTACATTACTTCCACAAGAAGGTTAGAAAATTTATGTGATATTAAAAACAGCGATATCACTTGGATACCTAAAAGAGAAGGAGACGAAGATAAAAATATTTTACAAGGCCCAAATGTAAATTTATTTTTTTCTGAAGATAATGATAAAAATTTAGCTTCCTGGTTTTTTTTAAAATATTTATCATCTTTTGAAACTTATAAAAAATTATTAAGAGAAGGCAAGATGTATGATAATATTTATAAAGTAGAAAACGAAGAGGAAGAAAAAAAAGACATTAACGAAATATTAGATTCAGAATTAGAATCACCAGATAAAAAAGGCACTTTTAAAAGACAATTTCAAAAACTTATTAGAACAAATTTAAACAAGAAATTAGAAGACGCTAAACAACATCAAAAAGATTATTTTTTCACTAGTCCTATTTTTCAAAATTCTAATTATTTAAGAACTGTTATGACAGATTTAATTTTAAAAATTTTTTCGATGGAATCATATGATAAAACCAAAATAGGTGAATTATTTGAAGATGCTTATAAAAGATTAATAACAATTTAAAAAATTGTTAAACACTAAAACAAAATTAAAGTTTTTTTAAAACGGAATTGATTTTTAATTAAAAAAAAAAAAAAAACATTTTAAATTTAAAATTTATTATATATAAAAAATTTTTTATATAATTTATAAATAAAATAATTAAATTTATTAATAAAATATTAATTAGATTATAAAAAAATAATTTTTTATATAATAAAAATAAAAGTAGATTTTATTTTACTTAAAAGATAATTTTTGAATTTAATTATTTATAATAAAAAAAGGATTTTATATTAAAATGAAATTTATTAAAAAACAAATAGAAAAATTTGACACAATTATTATTCATGGTCACAAAAGACCTGACGGAGATTGTTATGGCTCGCAATTAGGATTAAAAAATATGATCCAAACTACTTATCCAAATAAAAATGTTTATGTTGTAGGCGAAGAAGAACCTAAAATATCTTTTTTAGGAAAAATGGATCATATTAGTGATGATCTTTATAAAGAAGCTTTAGTTTTTGTTGTTGATTCAGCTCAACATTCTGTTATTAGTGATCCTCGTTATAAATTATCTAAAATGATTATCAGAATTGATCATCATTTATTTATCGAAAAAATAGGCCATTATGAATGGATAGATAGTGAATTCGCATCTTGTTCTGAAATGATTTATCATTTAAAAGAATTTAATAATTTTAAATTAACAAAAGAAGGCGCTTTACCTATTTATACAGGTATTGTTACAGATACAGGTGATTTTCGTTTTGATAGAGTAGATAAAAAAACTTTGTCTATGGCTAGTTCTTTATTGGAATATGGTTTTAATGTTTCTGATATAGATAAACAAATTAATTCTCAAAGTGTTAATATTTTAAAATTTAAAGGTTTTGTATGTAGTAATTTTGTATCTGAAGACGGTTTGATTTATTTTAAATTTTCAGAAGAAATGCTAAAACAATTTGATTTAAATGTTGACACAGCTTTTTCAATTGTTAATATTTTATCAGGAGCAAAACCTAATTTATTATGGGCTTTTATCTGTGAATTAAAAAGCGGAAATTGGAAATTTAGTATTCGTTCACATGGTCCTCAGATAAGTCCTATCGCTCATAAATTTGGTGGTGGCGGACACGAAAGAGCTTGTGGCTTAATTGTTAAAACTGCAGATGAAGTTGATGAAGTTATTAGACTTTTAAAAAAATCTATTCAAGAATTTCACAAACAAAATAATTAAAATATTTGATTATATTTAATAATTAAAATAAGGAAATAAAAATGTTGGAAAATGATACTATAGCAGCTATTGCGACTCCTATGGGTGTAGGTAGTATTAGCGTAATAAGAATTAGCGGTTCAGAAGCTATTCAAAAAATTAGTGAAATTTTCTTAAATAGAAAACAAAAAAATTTATTAGAAGTTTCTACACATAGTATTCATCATGGTTTTATTTTAGACGAAAAAAAATCTATTTTAGACGAAGTTTTAATTTCTGTTTTTAAAGAACCTCATTCATTTACTGGTGAAAATGTTATCGAAGTACAAGGACACGGTGGTATTTTGATAACGCAAATGATTTTAGAAAGAATTTTATCTTTAAATATTCGTTTGGCTCAACCAGGTGAATTTAGCAAAAGAGCTTTTTTGAATAATAAAATAGATTTGGTTCAAGCAGATTCGATTATGGATTTGATTTTCGCTCAAAACGAAAACGCTGTTAAATTATCAAATTTAGGATTACATAAAAAAACTTCTAAATTAATAGAAGATTTAAGCGATCAGATTATAGACCTTATTGGGAAAATAGAGGTTAATATTGATTATCCTGAATACGATGATATTGACGTGATGACTAACGATATTATTTTGCCTCAAACTCAAAACCTAATCGAACAAATGGAACAAATTTTATTTTTTTCGAAAAAAAATCGTTTTGTTAAAGACGGAATTAAAGTTTTAATTGTTGGAAAACCTAACGTGGGAAAATCTAGTTTGTTAAATGTCTTGTTAGATGAACAAAGAGCTATCGTATCTGATATTCCAGGAACAACAAGAGATTATATAGATGGTTCTGTGAATATCGACGGTGTTAATTTATTTTTGATTGACACAGCAGGAATTCGTCAAACAGGAGATCGATTAGAACAAATAGGTGTCGAAAATACTAAAAAACTTATTCAAAAAACAGAGTTAATATTACTTTTATTAGATCAAAGTAAGGATTTAGAAGAAGAAGACAAAGTTTTATTAGAATGGACTAAACAATATCCTAGGATTGTTGTAGCTAGTAAATCAGATTTATCAAATAAATTCGATTTAGCTTCAATAAAAGAACCTATTGTTAATATTTCTAATAAAAATCAATCTGGAATAGAAGAATTAAAAAAAACTATTTTACAAAAATTTCAATTAGAACAATTACAAAATAAAGACTTTAATTATTTATCTAATGTTAGACATATTCAACAAATAGAAATTTCTTTAAAAGCTTTAAAAAATATTATTTCGGATATAGAAAAAAAAGTTACTATTGATTTACATACAATCAATTTAAAAGAAGCTTTTTTCGCTTTAGATAATATTTTAGGTAAAAATGTACCAGATCGCTTAATCAATGAATTATTTTCTAAATTTTGTTTAGGTAAATAACGTTTATATAAAAAAATCAAAAAGGAATTATAATTTCATGATGATTAATATCAGATTTGTTAACGATTTAACTCAAAAATTTCCTAAAGGAACTAGTGTTTCGGAAATCATTAAAGAAAATAAAAATTTTTTTAAAAAAATTCCTGTAGCAGCTTATTTTAATCATCAGTTAATTGATTTAAATAAATCTTTAGATGAAGACGGTTTGTTAGAAGTTATTGATATAGAAAATGAAAAAAGCCAAATTATCTTAAATCATAATACAAGTTTATTAATGGCACAAGCGATTCAAATTATTTATCCGGAAGCGTTATTAGTTTCAGGATCAGTCAATGATGAAGGTTTTTATTATGAAGTTGATTTTCAAAATACTACTTTTTCTTCTGATAATTTAGATCAAATAGAAGAAAAAATGCATCAAATTTCAGATCAAAAATTAGAAATCAAAAAAGAAAAAATGACTTCTGAACAAGCTTTAAAATTATTTTCGAATAACAAATACAAAAAAACATTAATAAATAAAAATTTAAATTCAGAATATATTGATATTTATTCTTCTGAAGGTTTTCAAGATCTTTATTTTTCAAGTGTTCATTTAATTAATACTCATATTATGAAATATTTTAAATTATTAAAAATATCAGGGACTTATTTCGAAGGAAATAATAAAAACTCTATTTTAACAAGAATTTACGGAACTGCTTTTTTTAATAAAAAAGATTTAAAACAATATTTAAATATATTAGAAGAACGAAAAAAAAGAGATCACAAACATATCAATAAAGAACAAAATTTTTTTATGTTTTCTTCTGAAGCAGGTTTAGGATTACCTTTTTGGTTACCAAAAGGAGCTACTATTCGTCGTATTATCGAAAGATATATCGTTGATAAAGAAACAAATTATGGCTATCAACATGTTTTTACTCCTATTTTAGCTAATACTAAATTATACGAAACATCTGGACATTTAAAATTGTATAAAGAAAATATGTTTCCGATCATGGATTTCCCTAACGAAGAAAAATTTGTTTTACGTCCTATGAACTGCCCACATCATATGATTATTTTTAAACAAAAATTACGCAGTTATAAAGAATTACCTTTTAAAATAGCAGAATTAGGTATGATGCATCGTTATGAACATTCAGGAGCTGTTTCAGGATTACAAAGAACGAGAGAAATGACTTTAAATGATGCTCATATTTTCATTACTCAAGAACAAATTAAAGAACAATTTTCTGAAATTATTCAACTTATTTTAGAAGTTTATAAAGATTTTGATATTACTGAATATAGTTTTAATTTAAGTATAAGAGATATTCAAAATAAAAATAAATATTTCGGTAATGATGAAATATGGGAAAAATCAGAGTCTTTATTAAGAGAAATTTTAGAAGAATCAAATATCAAATATAAAGAAGTTCAAGGTGATGCAGCTTTTTACGGACCTAAATTAGATATTCAAGTTTTAACAGCAGCCAAAAACGAAGAAACTTTATCTACGATTCAATTAGATTTTTTATTACCTCAAAGATTTGGTTTAACTTATATAGATTCTGATAATAAAGAACGTACTCCGATTTTAATTCATCGAGCTGTTATTTCTACTTTAGAAAGATTTGTTTCTTTTTTTATAGAGAAAAATAAAGGTTTTTTTCCTTTATGGCTCGCACCAGTACAAATTAGTTTGATGCCTGTTAATAATCAATTTCATTTAGAACATACTAAAAAAGTTAAAGATATTTTAAATAAAAATAATTTTAGAACAGAATTAAATGATAAAGAAGTTAGTTTAGGATACAAAATACGAGAAGCACAAAAAAATAAAATTCCTTTTCAAATTGTTATTGGAGATAAAGAAGTTAATAGTAATTCATTAACGATTAGAAGATATCAAAGCGATAAACAAGAAATAATAGAATTTCCTGAGTTTATTCAAATGTTGAATCAAATGGTTATAAATAAAGAAACAACTATTTAATAAAAAAATATTAAATAAATTATAAAAAAAAAAAAAAAACAATTAATTATGAAAATGATTAACTGTTTTTTTTTTTTTTTTATTTTTGGAATTGACTTCTATAAAGGTTATAATAAATTCCTTTTTGGTTTAATAATTCTGTATGACTTCCTTGTTCGACAATTTCACCTTGTTGTAACACTATAATTAAGTCAGCATTAACAATAGTAGATAAACGATGAGCGATTATAAAAGATGTTTTATTTTTGATTAATTCTTTAATAGATTCTTGAAGAATTAATTCTATTTGAGTATCTATAGTCGAAGTAGCTTCATCTAAAATTAAAATAGAAGGTTCGTGTAATAAAGTTCGAGTAATTGTTATTAATTGTTTTTCTCCTTGAGATAAATTATTAACTTCTTCGTTAATAATAGTTTGGTATCCTTGTTTTTTTGACATAACGAAATTATGTAATTGAGTTTTTTTAGCTATTTCTATTATTTCTTCATCTGTTTTATCTGGATTACCATATTTAATGTTTTCTAAAATAGTACCTTTAAATAACCAAATATCTTGTATTATAACACCAACAATTTTTCTTAAATTTTCTTTTTTTAAATTTTTGATATCTATACCGTCAATCTTTATAGAACCTTCATTAATTTCATAAAATCTAGTTAATAAATTAATTAATGTTGTTTTTCCTGAACCAGTAGCTCCTACAATAGCTATTTTTTGATTCTTTTTCACAGATAAACTCATATTTTTGATAACAAGGTTATTTTTATAATAACCAAAAGAAACATTATTAAAATTAACATTACCTTCGACTTTATCTAAAGTAATAAGATTTGGATTTTCTTTTTCTTCGTATTCGTATAAAAATTCAAATATATTGGAAATAGCTGTTTTAGCAGAAGGAATAACAACAAAAACTTGGCTCAATTCATTTACAGGATTACTTAAACGCCAAACATATTGAATACAAACATGAAAAATACCCAATTCAAGAGCTCTAAAACCTAATTTTCCTAAAAATGAAGGTATTTCGCTAGGTTGTTTATTTAATAAAGAAGCACCCGCAAGAATAACGAAAACTAATACAATATATACTAAAGAATTAATAATAGTGACCGTTAAATTAGATAAAAAATTAGATTTAAAATTTAATTTTGATAAACTTTGATTAATTTCTTCGAATTCTTTAATACTGTTTTCTTGTTGATTGTATAAAACAATTTCTTTATGACCAGTTAATTTTTCTTGTAAAAAACCGTTGTATTCAGATGTTTTATCGAATTTGTCAATATAAATATTACGTGTTTTTTTGTTAATATAAGAAATAACCATAAGAGAAGCAGGAACCATTGAAAATATAATAATTCCAAAACGCCAATTAACCGAAAATATAAAAACAAATAATATTGCTATGTTGAAAAAAGCATAAATCATAGAAGCAAAAACTTGTTGTAAAGTATTTGAAATAATATCGATATTATTAGTGATTTTATTCATAATATTTCCGATAGTATTTTGTTCAAAATATTTAATAGGTAATTTATTAATTTTTGTATAAATATCTTGACGCATATTTTGAATACTTTTATGTACAGAAGATATAAAAAAATTATTATAAATTATTTTTCCAACAGCAGCTATAAAATATAAACCTAAAGTTAAGCCTAAATATTTAACAATATGTGTTTTATATTCTTTTTCAGTATGAATGTATGTTTTTTTACTTTGTTCTTCGATAAATTCCCACACTAATTTTCCTTTTATTATAGGAACAGAACATTGAATCGCACAAACTATAAAAATTAAAATAATTCCAAAAATTAATCTTTTTTTAAAAGGTTTTAAATAATATAATATTTTTTGCATGTTATAAAACCTTTTCTGTTATATTTTGAGAAAAAGCAATACTTTGATATAAAGGTGAATTTTTCATTAATTCTTTATGTTTTCCGATATCGACTATTTCGCCTTTATCTAAAACAATAATTTTATCAGCGTCTAAAATAGAAGTTAATCTTTGGGCAACTATTATAATAATAGAATTCTTGTTATTAGAAAAAAAAGATCTTCGAATAGCTAAGTCGGTTTTATAATCTAAAGCGGAAAAAGAATCGTCGAAAATATAAACATCAGGTTGTTTCAAAAAAGCTCTTGTGATCGAGATTCTTTGTTTTTGACCCCCAGATAAATTATTTCCTAATTCACTTATTGGAGCTTGTAATTTTTTTTCCTTACTTTGAATAAATTCATATGATTGTGATATTTTAGTTTGTTCTAAAATTTCTTCTTCGTTAGCGTTTTCTTTTCCGAATAATAAATTACTTAAAATAGTTCCTTTAAATAAAATATTTTTTTGAGAAACAAAACCAATTTTATCTCTTAACACTTTGAAATCATAATTTTTAATATCTATTCCGTTGATTTCTATGTTTCCTTCAGTTGGATCTATTAAACGTGGAATCAAATCCATTAAAGTAGTTTTTCCTGATCCTGTTCTTCCTACGATAGCTATAATTTCTGATTCTTTTAATTGAAAATTAATATTTTTTAAAATAGGATCTAAAGTATTACGACTTTGAAAAGAAACATTTTTGAATTCTATTGTTTTGATTTTTTCTAATTTTAATTTTTCGTCGAAATTGTTTTCAATATAAGGTTTCATATTTAACAAAAGATTAATTTTTTTGATAGAGATCATTGTTTTAGGAACCAACATAAACAATAACAAGAAACTCAAAACATTAAATATAATATGCATATTATAATTTATAGCAATATATAAATCACTCATTGGTCCGCCGTCAAAAACTAATTGAGCGCCTATAAAAGTAGTTAAGATAATTGAAGCATTTAAAAATAAATAAAATATTGGTTCAACAGAAAGAACAGAATTAAATAATTTAATTGTTGAATTAGCATAACGAGAATTAGTTTTTTCAAAGTTTTTTTCTTCAACTTTTTCTTTATTTAAACTTCTGATTACTTTCATTCCCATTAAATCAGATCTAATTTTGTAATTGATTTGTTCTAATTCGGAATATTGTTTGAGTGATAAAAAAAAATTTTTTTTAATAATGAAAATTAAAAACAATATCAAAAAGAAAACGGTAAATATAATACCATAAGACATTGATGGATTAACGTTATAAATAAAATAGAAACAAATCATTAAAACAATAGGAGTACAAAAAACTGTTTTATAAAAACTAGTAATAAAATTAATTATTTGATTAATATTATAGATACTTCTGCTAACAATGTTAGCGATTCCTATTTCTTGTATTTCGGAAGTAGAAAAAGTATTTATTTTTTTGAAAACTTCAAAACTTAAATCTTTAAATATCAAAGAAGATACCTTGGAAATAGAAAAAATCATAGTCAAATTACCTAAAAAAATAAATACAACAACAAAACATAATGTTACAATAATTTTATTCATGTCACGTTCTGGTTTAGCTATAATTTCTCCGATTATATGAGGAACATATAATTCACAAGCGATAGTAACTATGAAAGATAAAATATTTAACAAAAATAATCTTTTATATTTGAAAATATATTTAAAAATTAATTGCATATCTTTCTTTGATCTAAATACTTTCTTAATTGATAATCAAAATAATCAAAAATTTTAAATTTGTGAAAATTAACTTATTATTAATTATTTTATCATTTTTTTAATAAAAAAAAGTTAATTAAAATCAACAATTATATAAATAATTTGTTTTATTATAATTAACTTTTAGTATTTAAAATCGATTTCTTTTTTGTGTTAAAGATTAAAAATTTTTGAAAATTAATTTCTTTTTTTTATTCTTTTAATTTTTGGTTTCAAGATTATTGTTATATGATGATAACTAATAAAGAAAATTATTATTTTAAATATTTGTAAAAGAAATTATTTCATATTTTGTATTTTTAAAACCAATAATTTATTTTTTTAAAATAATTTGAAAAAATATTTTTTATTTTTTTTATTCATTGTTTTCTTTTTCTTATGTTTTTTTATTAAATTCTTTTAATTGTTCTTCGTTAAATTTTTGGGCTTCGTCGGTTAATTTTAATTCAAGATTTTTAGTATAGAATCTTAAATATTGAAAAAAATAACTTTCAAACAAATTTATTCCACCATTTACATATGTAGAAATTTTATTTGAATCGGACATATCTACATATTTGAAAGAATCATTTGGATCATCTAAATTGTTTAAATCGTTTGAATAAAAATAAGGGCAATTAGAAAAAGTATCATTTTTGGAAAGATAATGTTCAATATTATTTTTTTCTTGTTGAGTTAATTTTGGATTATTTATTAATCTGTCTTTTATTTCATTATAATTTTTTAAAAAGAAGGTACTGAACCCGAAAACCGGTACCGCTTGTAAGTCCCACTTTTGAAAAAAAAACTTGCATTTTTTAAAAATGAATTAACAATTTTCAAAAAAACAAATAATTTTTTCAAAATCAAAACTATTTATTAATTGTTTTA
>NZ_JBGGGR010000055.1:0-23245 GCF_041276565.1 'Camptotheca acuminata' phytoplasma | reverse complement strand
TAAAAAAAATTAAAAATAAAATAAAGGAGTTTATTTTGATTTATGTCATCTGTTGTTTCTATTAAACAATTATTGGAGTCAGGAATTCATTTCGGGCATGCTGCTAGAAAATGTCATTACAGAATGAAACCTTTTCTTTTTTCTTTAAACGATAACGGAATTCCTGTCGTGAGAAATAAAATTCATATTATAGATTTAAAAAAAACAATGGAATCTATCGATATCGCTTATAAAAAAATGGTAGAGTTAATTTCATCTAATGGAAAAATTTTATTTTTAGGAACTAAAAAACAAATTCAAGAGATCGTAAAACAAGAAGCTCTAAGATCTCAACAATATTATATTGTGCACAGATGGTTAGGCGGAACTTTTACTAATTTTCAAACTATTTCAAAAAGAATTAATTTTTTGAAAGAATTATACGTTCAAGAAAAAGAAGGTCTATGGCAAAACTTACCTAAAAAAGAAGTTCTTAATTTAACGAGAAAAAGAGAAAAATTAGAAAAATTTTTAGGTGGAATTAAAGAAATGAACAAATTACCACAAGCTATTTTTGTGGTTGATGTTAAAAAAGATATCATAGCTATTAATGAAGCACGTAAATTAAACATTAAAGTTTTTGGTATTGCAGATAGTGATTGTGATCCTAATTTAGTAGATTACATTATACCTGCTAATAATGACGCTATTAAAGGCGTTAAATTGATTGTTTCTATTTTTGCGAACGCAGTAATCGAAGCTGAAAAAATGAAAAACAATCAAAAAAATGTTAAAAATATTGATATTAATAATACTCCAGATAACATAAAAAATAAAGAAATTTGATTCAATAAATTAAATAATTAATTTTTAAAAACTAATTTAGATTATTTTATTATAATTTTAAATCTTTTATTTTTTTTTTTTTTTTGATAAAAATTATATAAATATTTATATTTTTTTAAAAAAATAAAGATTCTTTTTATAATATTTAAAATTATATAATCGACTATTATTTTAATTTATACAAAATAAATCTTTATTAGAAACGATGCAATATATTCTTTTTTATATTTTTTTAAAGAAATATATTATTATTTAAGTAGAAATTTAATTTAATTATAAAAAAGATGTTTATTTTGACATCTTTTTTTATGTAAAAGATAAGATTCTTTTATTTTAAAAAAGAAAAATATAAAATAAGAAATAAAAAGGACCAAAGGATAAATGAAAATAACAATTGAATTAATCAAACAATTAAGAGACAAAACACAAGTAGGAATCGCAGATTGCAAAAAAGCTTTAGAACAAACAAATGGTAATTTTGATGATGCTGTAGCTTTATTAAAAAAAAAAAGTCTTTATTATTATAAAACTCAAAAAACCAAAGATGTTACAGAAGGATTAACTAACGTTATTATTGACAGAAATAAAGCTGTTTTATATGAAATAAATGCAGAAACAGATTTTGTTGTTATGAATTCAAATTTTCAAAAATTATTTGAAGAAGTAGGAAGTATTTTATTAAAAGCTGATCCGTCTATTACAACTTTAGAAAGTTTTTTAAATTTTCAATGGGAAGGTAAAACTGTTAAAGATTTAATTTTAGAAAAATCTTTCGTTATTAAAGAACAAATCGTTTTATCTCGTATTCAAGTAGTTTATAAAAAAGATGAAGAAAGTTTTGGTTTTTACAAACATCAAGGCGGAAAAATATCTTCTTTGGTTCGTTTAGATAAAGTTTGTCCTGATGCACAAGAACATTTACCAGTTCATATAGCAGGTATGAAACCTCAATTTTTAAATAAAGAAACAGTCGATAAAGAATTTTTAAATGAAAAAAGAAATACTTTATTAGAACAAATAAAAGAAAAAAATATTAATAAACCATTAAAAGACGAATTAATGAATCAAATAGTTAAAAATATGTTGAATGCTACTATGGAAAAAATTTGTTTTTTAGAACAACCTTTTTATATGGATACAGAAAAAAAAGTTAGTGAATATTTAGCAATACATAAAACTAATATTATTGAATATTATTTTTTTGAAGTTGGAAAAAAATAATTTTTTAAAAAAATCATAATATAAAATAAATAATTTATTTTTTCGAAAAAAGAGAGGTTAATAATGTTTAAAAGAATTCTTTTAAAACTAAGTGGAGAAGCATTAAAAGGAAAAAAATTCAACATTGATCCTCAAATAGTTAAAAAAATAGCTGAAGAAATAAAAGAAATAAAAGATTTAGGTATTGAAATCGTTATTATCGTTGGAGCTGGAAACATTTGGAGAGGTCTTTTAGGACAAGAGTTAGGCATTGAAAGAAGCCAATCAGATTATATGGGAATGCTAGGAACTATTATTAATTCTTTAGCTTTACAAGATGCTTTAAATCGGTTACAAATAGAAACAAGAACAATGACATCTTTCCCAGTTACTTCTGTAGCAGAACTTTATATTAAAGAAAGAGCGATTCGGCATTTAGAAAAAAATAGAGTTGTTATTTTAGGTGCTGGTTTAGGTTTACCTTATTTTTCAACTGATACAGCTGCTGCTTTAAGAGCTGCAGAATTAGGCGTAGATACTATTTTTATGGCTAAAAATGGTATAGAAGGTGTTTACGATAAAGATCCGAAAAAAAATTCAGATGCTATTTTATTAAAAAATATTCAATACAAAGATATTATTTATAAAAGATTAAATGTTATGGATATTACTGCAGTTACTTTATGTTGGGAAAATAATATCGATATTTTAGTTTTCGATATGAAAATCAAAGGCAATATTAAAAAAGTTATTTTAAACGAAAGTATTGGAACTTTAATTACTTCAAAGGAGAATCCAAATGGAAGATTTATTAAATGAAATTTTACAGAAAATAGATAAAAAAATGTTACAAACTAATGAATCTATGTTGATGAAGTTTGATAACATTCGTACAGGTAGAGCCAATTCTAAAATATTAGATAAAATAACTGTTAATTATTATGACACAGATATTATTTTAAAAAACGTTAGTACTATTAATGTTTTAGAAGGAAACCAAATTCATATTAAACCTTTCGATCATACTTTGATTCCAAAGATTGAAAAAGCTATTTTGAATTCTGATTTAGGAATTACTCCACAAAATGATGGTAATACAATAAAATTAATATTTCCTCAACCTACAGAAGAAAAAAGAAAAATTTTAATTAAAGAAGTTAACAAAATAAAAGAACAAAATAAAATTATTATAAGAAATATTTGTCGCCAAGGAAAAGATGAAGTAAAAAAATTAAAATTAAATGAATTTTTAGAAGGTTCATTTTTAAAAAAAATACAAGATGTAAACGACAAATTTATGAAATTGATTGACAATGAAACAATTCAAAAAAATAATGAGTTATTGAAAATTTAAAATGGATAAAAAAGTCTTTTCGAATAAAATTTATATTGGAATAATTCTTTTTTTTCTAAATTTATTTTGTTTTCTTATTATTACTAAAATTAGTCCAATTTTTTTTATTTATTTTACTTTCTTTTTTTCTTTATTGATTGTTTTAGCTGGAACATTTGAGATATTAAATGCGAAAAAAATATTTAAAAAGAAAATAAGATTTATTTATTTTTTTTATGTTATTTTAAATTTTTGTTATTTTTTATCTTTGTTAATGTCTTTATTCAAAAAACAAAATTTGTTCAAAGATAAATATACAAACACTCTTTTATATAATTTTATTTTCGAAAATTTTTTTTTATCTATAAAAAATCTTCCTTTTATGTTTTTGTCTTCTTTTTTCTTATTATTAATTTTATTTTTATTTTTAAAAGATTTTCATATAAAAGATTTAAATTTACTTTTATTTATTTTACTATATGTAGTTATTGGTAGTGCTTGTTTTTTTACTTTAGTTTTTTTAAATTTTAAATGGTTTTTATATCTTTTCGTTATTACGATCGCTAGTGATAGTTTTTCTTTTTTAGGTGGTCTTTTATTCGGAAAACATTTATTATTTCCTTCCGTGAGTCCTAAAAAAACATGGGAAGGTGTATTTATCGGTTTTATTGTTTCTTTCGTTCTTGTTTTTTCTTTTTATTTGGAAAATTTAAACCCAACTAATATTATGTTTTTTGTTTTTTTTGTTATTTTAAGTGGTTTTATTTCTCCAATAGGAGATCTTATCGCTTCTAAAATAAAAAGAGATTTTGGAATTAAAGATTTTAGCAATATTATACCTGGGCACGGCGGATTTTTAGATCGTTTCGATTCTCTTTTGATTTTATCTTTTTTTATTTTTTTAATGTTATTAAATCCATTTTTTCCTTGGATTCAAGAGAATATAATAAAAATTATAGAATAGTTTATATAAAAAAAATAGAATTAAAAAGAGATTAAGCTCTTTTTGATTCTATTTTTTTTAAGGCACGAGTAGATATATATACTTTTTGTTTTTTACCTTTTTCGTTAATAATAGTAACTTTTTGTAAATTAGCTTTCCATACTTTTCTAGTAGCATTCATTGCATGACTACGCTTATTTCCGAATAAAGTAGTTTTACCAGTAATATAGCATTTGCTCATAATGGACTATTGTTCCTTTGCTTTTTATGTTGTAAATCACTATATAATTATAACAAATTTTTACATATTTACATAAAAATAATTATTTATTAAAATATTGGTATATGTTATAATATATATTGTTTTAATACGTTTTGTTTTTTTATAATTTTTTTATTTATTTCTATTTATAAAACAATATTAAATATTTTTATTTTATAAATAAATAATTATTTTCATATTTTTTGATTTATATATTAATAATGAAATTTGAATAAAAAGGAATTTTGCGATGTCCAAAAATAAATTAATAGATGGCATTTTATTCAAAAAAATGATTATAAATGGGACTTTTAATTTAAAAAATAACTATCAAAAAATAAATAATATGAATGTTTTCCCTGTCCCTGATGGTGATACTGGAACTAATATGCAGATGACTATGATGGAAGGGGTTAAAAAAATTCAGTCTATCGATAATAACTCTATTGTAGAAATAGCTAAAATTTTATCGGATTCTTTATTAATAGGTTCAAAAGGGAATTCAGGAGTTATTTTGTCTCAATTTTTTTCTGGTATTTACGAATTTATTAATCATTTGAATAAAAATAACATTAGCATTGAAGAATTTCTGGATGCGATGGTTAGTGGTTATCAAAAAGCTTATAAGGCTGTAATGAAACCAGTAGAAGGAACTGTTTTAACTGTTTTAAGAGAATCTATCGAAAATACTAAAAAAAATTCAAACAAAATGGAAACAATAGAAGAAATGTTACAATTGATTATCGAAAATGCAAAAATTTCATTAGATAACACTCCTAGTTTATTACCTATTTTAAAAGAATCCAACGTAGTAGATAGCGGTGGACAAGGTTTTATTTTGATTTTAGAAGGAATGTTATTATATTTAAACAAAATTGAATTAAAAGATACAAGTGAAGAAATTCAAATTTTTGATTTAGATAACCAAAATCATATTTCTAGTATCAAAGAATTAAAATATTATTATTGTACTGAATTCATTATTCAATTAAATAATCCTGATGCTTTTGATATTGAAATTAATAAAGAAAAAATGCTTAAATACGGTGATTCTTTAATTTTATTAAAAGATAATGATTTATTAAAAATTCACATTCATACTAATAATTATGATGATGTTTTAAACGAATTATTAGTTTATGGTAAATTGATAAAATCTAAAATTGACAACATGAAGGAACAAAATGAAAATTTTATTCTGAATAAGAAAAAAAAGGGAAAAACAAGAAATAAATATTATGTTATCACTTTCGGTTCAGGACAAGAAATTAAAAACATTTTTAAAGATTTAAAAGCTAATTTTGTTATTGATTTCAAAAATAAATCTTTTTCCGAAAAATATTTTAATACCATATTAGAGAAGGCGAATGCTGAAAATATTATTATATTACCAAATGATTCTGAAATAATACCTATTTTAAAGAATTTTTCTCAACAAAAATCGGAATTAAATATTACAATATTAAATACAACAAGTATTGCAGAAATTTATAGTTCTCTTTTAGTTTTTGACACAAGTTTTTCTTTAGAAGAAAATTTAAAAAATATTAACAATAATATTCAAAAAATAAAAATAGGACAAATCATTAATTCTAAATATTCAACCGAACATAAAGAAAATAATTTACCTAACGGTTTTTTTCTCTCTATGTTTAAAAAACAAATTATAGAAAATGATAAGGATTTATTTTTATTAACTCAAAATTTATTAAAAAAGATGATTAAGAATGTTAATAATTTTTTAACTATTTTTTATAATAAGAAGAAATTTTTTAAAGACAATTTAGAGAAAATAGAGTTTTTTTTAGAAACGGAATATCCTGATTTAGAAGTAGAAAAAATACAAAATGATAATCAAGTTTATCCCTATATTTTTGTTTTAGAATAATTTTAATTTTTAAATTAAACAGATTTTTTTAATTTTGTTGAAAAATAAAAGAAATCAAATTTTTTGTGGATATGGCGGAATGGTATACGCGCATGTTTGAGGGGCATGTGAGAATTTTTCTCGTGTGAGTTCGAATCTCATTATCCACACCAAAAATATTTTATAAATAATAAAAAATAATATATTTTTTTTATTTATAAATAACCCCAAATTTACGAAAGAGGTACTTTTACAATTAAAAAAAGATTGTTTTTTTTTGATATTGACGAAACTTTATATAGTGATAGTCATAAATCAGTTTTATCTCAAAACAAAAAATTAATTCTTGAGTTGTCTAAAAATCCTAATAATGTTTTAGGGATCGCAACAGGAAGAAATCATGGAAATTTAAAAGTAGTTGAAGAACTTTTACCTTGTTTTAAATATTTAGTTTTGATCAATGGCGCATTAGTTTTAGAAAATAATAAGATAATCGACAAAACTCCGATTTCTGTTGAAAATATCGAAAAAGTTTTAAAACATTCTGAACTTTTATCTAATGAAGGCAATGAAATTGTTAGTTCGACAATTAGTTTTGATAAATCTGCTTTTTATTCTAATAACGATAATCAAAAAGAAATTATAAAACTTTGGCAAAGTAGATTCGAAATCGCTATTGATGATGAATTTCATTTAAAAGAAGAAGTTTTTATGTTGAATCTTTTTGGTCGTGATAAAGACAAAATAAAACCTTTTTTAGATGAATTAGATCTTTTTCAAGCATACTATTGGCGCACACATATCGATTTAACCGTAAAAGATATTAATAAATTTTCTAGTATTAAAAATATTAAAGAAAAATATCCTGAACACGAATTAATTTGTACAGGAGACGGTTATAACGATTTAGAAATGTTAGAAAACGCTGATATCGGAGTTGTAATGGGTAATTGTGAATACGATGAAGTTATTGAAAAAGCGAATTTAAAAGCTCCCCGTATTGAAGAAAATAAACTTTATGATTTTTTTAAAGAAAATAATTTGTTTTAATTTCTGATTATTTTTTATATATTTCCAAAAACAAAAAATTTATTGATACAAAAATAAAAAAATATAATTTATATTATTTTATATAAAGGAATTTATAATGGATCAAAAAACTAAAGAATTAAATATTTTTTCCGATAACTTTAGAATGTTACAAGAAAAAGAAAAAAATATTTTTTCACGTATTGTCAATAAATTATTTCAAGTTAATTATTTAACTATTCAAAAAAAAGAAGATTCGAATGATTATCGTTTTATTTTATTATATAAAGAGCTTTTTTCTTCTTTTTTTCAATTATCTGATTTTGAATTAGAAATTAAAAAATATGATGAAGTTATTTTTATTAAAAATTTACATCATTTTAATAAGTTAAAATTAAAAAAAGAAGAAAGCTTAATTTTATTAATATTAAGAATGTTATTTCAAGAAAAAAAAGAAGTTGTTTCACATAATAATATTATCAAAATATATTTAAAAGAAATTTATTATAAATTAAATAGTATTAATTATAAAGAAATTAAGAAGTTAACCAGAGAAAAAATAAAAAATATTTTGACTTTATTTAAAAGATTCAATGTTATTAATTATTCTGATAGCAACATTTTAACTGATGATTTGGTTATTCAAATTTATCCTTCTATTCTTTATTTAATTGATTTAGATATAATTGAAGAATATCAAAAAATGTTATTAACAAATTCTGAAAATAATTAAAATGAAAAAATTAACTAAAATAAAATTAATAAACTGGCATTTATTTGTTTCTCAAACTATCGAAATAAAAGATAATATTTTAATTTCTGGTGAAAATGGATCAGGAAAATCTACTTTATTAGACGCTTTACAGTATGTTTTGATAGGTGAAAAAAACGGAGTTAAATTTAATATAGCAGCTAATGATAACGCTAAACGTTCTTTAGAAAGCTATATTAAAGGCAAAATAGGGATCGAAAATAAAGAATTTTTGAGAAATAAAGATGTTATTACTCATATTTCTTTAGAATTTTATGATTCTTTTAAAAAAGAATATACTCTGATAGGATGTGTTTTAGAACTTTCTTATATAGGTTTTTTAAAAGAATCATTTTATCTTATAAACGGTTTAAATATTCAATCAGATATTTTTGTTTCTGATAATAAACCTAAAAATTCTAAAGAAATACGTGATTATTTTAGAAACTCACAACCAGATTTTGATTTTTTTGATACCAAAAAACAATATCATGTAGCAGTCGGAAAATATTTACAAATCAATATAAGTAAGTATTTAAGAATATTACCGAAAGCACTAGCTTTTAAACCATTAGATTTACAAAAATTTATTTTTAATTTTTTATTAGAAGAACAACCTATTAAAATCAATAGTTTAAAAAATAGTGTCCAACAATTAAAAAAAATCGAAACTCAAATTGAATTAGAACAACAAAAACTTAAAGAATTAAGTAAAATTATAGAAGTTCAAAAAAAAATTCAATCTTTAGAAAATCAAATTAAAATCAACCTTTTATCTGAAAAAATTATTTATATTAAAAAAAGTGAAAATAATTTAGAAAATTTAAAAAAAGATAAACAAAATATTCAAAAAGAATTAAGTTATTTATCTTCACAAAAAAGTAAATATAAAGAAGATATCGAATATTTAAATGATTATATTTTAAAATTACAAACTAATAAAAATAAAAATGATTTAGGTTTTTATTTACATTCGTTACAAAAAGATTTAAAACAAAACGAAATAATAATTGAAGAATTAAAAGAAAAAATATCTTTTTTTCAAAAAAAATTTAAAGAAGAAATTAATATTTTAGACATTTTCGCTACTTTAACTGAAGACGTTTTCATTAAAAAACATATAAAAAAAATTCTTCATTTTTTTCAAAATTCCAACGATCAAAAAAGTGTTTCTTTTGAAGAAGAAGATATTCAAAAAATCTCAAATTATTTATCTCAAAAAGTAATTAATTTAAATATTGAACAAGATAATTTACAAAAAGAAATGAATGTTTTAAAAAGAAAAATTGATAAAAATGATTATGAATTACAGATGATTAATCAAAATTTTGTCTCTCGGAACGATCATTTTACAAAGATAGCACGATTATTAAAAGAAAAATTAAATCGTAAATATAATAAAAATATTTTTCTTTATCCTTTATGTGAATTAATAGAAATTAAAGATGAATTATGGAGAAATGCCATAGAAGGTTTTTTAGGATTAAGAAAATTTAATTTAATTATAGATTATCGTTATTTCGATTCCGCTTTAAAAATATATGATAAATTACAAGACGAATTAAAAATTTATGACATCGGATTAGTGAATGTTGAGAAAATTCCAGTAATTACAGATAATAATGATAGTTTAGCTTCTCATATTTCTAGTGATAATCCAGATGCTTTTAAATATGTCAAAATCTTATTATCCCATATTAAATGTGAATTAAATATAGAAAATTTAAAAAAACACAAAACCGCTATTACTCCAGAAGGAATGATGTATAGCAATTATACCGCTAAAAAATTAAATCCTAAAACATATAAAATTCCTTATATAGGTCTTAATTCTTTTAAAATTCGTAAAGATATTATTTTAGATGAAATCAATATCCAAAAAAACGAAATGATGGAAAAAAGATACCAATTTAATAAAAATACTGATTTAATTTCTTTAATAAACAAAAGTAAAATATCTTTTTTAATTGATTCAGAATATTTAACTTGGTTTGATGAAAAAGAAAAAACAGAAGTTAAAGTTCAAAATTTAAAAGAAAAAATAGAACAATTAAATCTTAATACAGAACTTTTCCAATTAGAAGAAAATATTAATAAATTAAAAAAAGAAAAACAAATTAAAGATAAAGAATTAGATGGCTTGTTATTCCAAATAGCAGATAAACAAAATAAAGAAAATATTGGTGATAAAAAAATTTCTTATTTAGAAGAAGATTTAATTTTTTATAAAAAACAATTATCAGAAGAAGAAAAAAAAGAAGTCATTAATATTGAATCAGCAACAGTACAATTTCATAGTTATATGAATGAATTTCAAGAAAATTACGAATTAATTTTTAAAAATATTAAAGATAATAATCGATATATTGAAAAACAAAGAAACGATTTTGAATTTGAAATTATTTCTTTAATGAAAACATATTTAAGTAATTATCATTTAATTGACATAGAAGCTAAATTAGATAATTTTAATTTTTTCGTTCAAGAATATAATTTAATTAATTCTAAAAATTTAATTCAATACGAACAAGAAGCTAAAGAACTAAGCGCTAAAACAGAAATTATTTTTAAAGAAGAATTTATTAATAAATTAAAAGAAAGTATTCTTGAAGCAAAACAACAAATTAAAAATTTAAACAAAATTTTAAAAAATAGACCTTTCGGAAATGATTCTTATGAAATTATCGCTAAACCTTCTGATGATCCAGAATATAAAAAATATTATTTCTTTTTTGTAGAAACTGATGACTTAGAAAAAAATAATTTCTCAATTGATCAAAATAATTCTTATCAAGATATTTTAATTAATGAATTATTTCAAAAAATAATATCTTTCGAACAAGAATATGAAAATATCTATTACGCTTTTTTAGACTATCGTAATTATTTAAGTTATGATATTAAAATTTATAATAAAGATGGTAATTTTTCTTTTTTCTCCAAAATTTTTAGAGAAAAATCAGGGGGAGAAACTCAAGTTCCTTTTTATATTATTATGTCTATTTGTTTTGAACAATTGTTAATAGGTGAAAACAAATCCAAAGGATGTTTAGTATTTTTTGATGAAGCGTTTAATAATATGGATGAAGCTAGAATAGAAGCGATGATGTCTTTTTATGATAGTTTAAATATTCAATTTATTATCGCTGTTCCGCCTCAAAGAATTGTTAATGTATTACCATATACTAAAACAAATTTAATTGTTATTAAAGAAAATAATTTCGCTATTATTGAAAATTTTATTAAAGAAATATAAAAAGTCATTTTATTTATTTTTTTTATAATTTTACTTATTTTTTTAAGATATTTTTTTTATTTAATAGAATTTTATGAATAAAAAAATATTTATTAAAGAAAGGTACAAAAAAAATTAATTTTATTTATGAAAAATAAAAATGATTTTCGTTCTTTTTTTCCTATTTTTAAAAAACATCCTGAATTAGTTTATTTTGATACAGCAACCACTTCTTTAAAACCTAGATCTATGATTAAAGCTTTAACAAATTTTTATAATGATAATGGTTTAAGTGTTAGAAATTTTGGTCCTTTATGTGTTGAAAATTTAGAAGATATCCAAAGAATTAAACAAAAAACCGCTTTATTTTTAAAAGCGGATTTAGAAGAAATTATTTTTACTAAAAGCGCTACTGAAAGTTTAAATATAATATCTCAGGTTTTATCTTCTCTTATTGAACCAGGTGACGAAATTATTACTTCTGTTTTAGAACATAATTCTTCTTTATTTCCTTGGATGAAAATAGCGAATAAAAAAAAAGCCCATCTTGTTTTTGTCCCTTTAGATGAAGAAAATAAAATTCAAATGCATAATTTAAAAAAAGTAGTTACTGAAAAAACTAAAATTATAGTTTTAAATCATATTTCTAATGTTTTAGGATATGAAAACCCTGTTAAAGAAATTACATTTTTGGCTCATCAAAAAAATATTTTAGTTGTTTTAGATGCTGCTCAATCTGTAGGACATATTCCATTAGACGTAAAAAATTTAGATATCGATTTTATGGCGTTTTCAACTCATAAAATATATGGCCCTTTTGGATTAGGTGTTTTGTTTGGTAAAAAAAAATATTTAAATCAATTTGAACCTCCTTTTGTCGGTGGCGGAAGTGTTGAAGACGTGAAAAAAAATAAATTTATTTTACATAATTCATCTTTAAAATGGGAAGCAGGAACTCCGAACGTGAGCGGTATTATCGCTTGGGAAAAAAGTTTAGATTTTATAAATAAAATTGGTTTAAAAACCATTCACGAACACGAAAAAAATATAACTCAAAAAATAGCACAACAATTAAAAACCATTAAACAAATTAAAATTATTAATCCTGGAGCGAATAATATAATTAATTTTAAATTTGAAAATTTACATTCTCATGATGTAGAAAATTTCTTAATTCAAGATAATATTTACGTAAGAACTGGTAAACATTGTGCTAATTTAGCCTTAGATCAAATTAAAGAAAAAAGTACCGTTAGAATTTCTGTTGGTATTCATAATAACGAAAATGATATTCAAATTTTAATGAAAAGCTTATTAAAATTACAAAATTTTTTTTATTCTTAAAATAAAAAAACGTTTAAAAAATAGATTTTTTTTAAACGTTTTTTTATGGATAAAATTATTTGTTTTAATAATAAATTATTTATATCGTCTTTTAATAACCTTTTAATAACTTATAAAAATATACAAAAAAATATTTTTTATTTATTTTTATAAGTTATTAAAAAAATTATTTGAATAGTACATGGCAGGGATATCAGGATTCGAACCCGAACAAGCGGTTTTGGAGACCGTTATGCTGCCGTTAACATCATATCCCTTTAATAATAAATGGTACGGATGACAGGAATCGAACCTGCATGCCTTTCGGTGCTAGATCCTAAGTCTAGTGCGTATACCTAATTTCGCCACATCCGCGCTTTTTTGTGTCGTATATAAAAAAAATTGGCAGGCCCAGCTGGATTTGAACCAACGAATCACGGAGTCAAAGTCCGTTGCCTTGCCACTTGGCTATGGGCCTATTTAATATTTTAAATAATATATATTAAATAATCAAATTATAGATGGGGCGGTTGATGGGATTCGAACCCACGCATAACGGCGCCACAAGCCGCGGCGTTAACCACTTCGCCACAACCGCCATTTTGATAATAAAATAATATAATTATATAACAACATTTATAATTATACATTTTTTTTAGATTTATTATAAAAAAAATTTATTATTAAAATAAAAAAATAATTGACTTTAATAAAAAAAAATGTTAAAATAATTTTGTGCTTATTTGAAGATAAATTTTATTTATCAGATAATAAGAAATTTTTATTTTTTTAATAAAATTTTTTTTAAAAAGATTTTGAATTTATTAAAAGGAGTTGAAATTTAAATGTCTATTATTAGTTTGATTAATAAAAACCAAGATTTATTGGAAGATTTATTTGAAAATTTTAAAAATTCTTCTTTTTCAAATGATTCTTATTTTGTCATGAAATCTGATATAAAAGAGTATGAAGATCACTACATTTTAATAAGTGAAGTCCCAGGTTTTAAAAAAGAAGAAATTAAAATATTTTTAGAAAATGGCTACTTAGTTTTAGAAGCTCATCCTTCAAAAGAAAAAGAAAAAGAAGAAAAAAGATTTAACTATCTTAGAAAAGAAAGAATCAAAGGAATTATCAGACGTAGTTTTAATTTAGGTGATGATTTTACTATTAAAGATATTCAAGGTAATTTAGAAAATGGTTTATTGATTCTTAAAATTAATAAAAAAAAAGAAGAACCAAGACCTAAAGAATATTTAGAATTGAAATAATTTTACAAAAAAAAAAAAAAAAGAACAAAAAATTAACTTAATCTTTTTTGTTCTTTTTTTTTATCATTTAAAAGATTTTTTGCAAAAACTAAATCTTCTTCGTTAATATATAAAATATTTTTTTGAGGATCGTAATAAGTATCTTTTTTTTGTTGATCCATTAATTTATTTAATATAAATAATTGAATATTTTCAAAATCAGAAATTTTATCAAATATTTTTTTTAAACTTTCTGGGATTTGTTTATTAATTGCTTCATTGATAGAATCTAAATCTATCTTTTTTGCATTTTCATTATTAGAAAAACTTTTATCTTCTTTTAGATTATTATTATCGTTTTTTAATCTTTTTATTTCTTGTTTTAAATAAAAAATTTGTTGTTCAAATTTTTGTTCTTTTAAAATGTTTTCGTATTTTATTAATTCTAATTTTTGATCTACTGTAGTCTGGTGTAATTTTTGTTCTATTTCTAAACGAAATATTTGTTGTTTATCTGATGATTTGTCTTGACTTTGTTTATAATTACATTCTAACATTTTTAATTCAATTAAGCTTAAATCGACATTATTGCTATTATTAGGAATAGGACTATTATTTATTAAAATTTTATTTAAATCAGGATCATTTTCGTTATTAGTTTTTTTATCATTACTTTTATTTTTTAAAAATATAAAATTATAATTGAAATACAAAATAAAATATAATACTTTAAATAAACCAAAAATAAAAACTGGAAACATTGGAAGCGCTAATATGATTAATACAATAATTATCCAAGGGTTTTGACTTAAACCTAAATAATTCAAAAATTGTTGTAAATTCAAAATTTATACTCACCTCATTTTTTTTATATAAAATAATTTGAATAATTAAATTAAATCAATTCAAAAAATACTATAATTATAAAAAAAATATATTAATTATTATACCTCATATTATATATAAATTAAAATTAAAATTAAAAAAGAAAGTTGAAAAAATAAAATGAGTTTTGAAAAAATAAAAAAATTTAAAATTGGTTTTCAACAATTCATTAGTAAAGGTGATGTTCTTAAATTAGCGATTGCTTTTATAATGGGGCAATTGTTTACAAAAATAATTAGTTCTTTAACGATTGATATTATTATGCCACCTATTAATTATTTATTCAATGATAAATATTCAATTAAAGATTGGCGCTTTGAACTTGCTCCAAATGTTTTTATTAATTACGGTAATTTCATTCAAAATATATTTGAATTTATATTAATATCTTTATTTATATATACTATTTTAGTTTATTTTTTTCAAAAATTAATTACTAAAAATAATGATTCAGAAAATAAACAAAAACAACTACAAATAGAAATCGAAAAAAGAGAAAAAGAAAAAATAATTTTACTTCAAGAAATAAAAGACATTTTAAACAAAAATCAAGAAATCAAATAAAAAAAGAACGTGAAATAAAATTTAATAATATTTAAAATAATTAATTTAAAAAAACAAAAGAGAAACGAAATATTTAAAATATTTTTTTCTCTTTTGTTTTTTTAAAAAAAATATAAATTATAACGATGTATTTAAATAAAAACCAAATCCTTCTGAACCTAAATGGGTCGATATTATATGTGATATAGGTCCGAAAATAGTAACATTAATATCCGGATCTTTTAATTTCTCGATTTCTGTTTTTAAATCTCTAACAACGTTATCGTTTATAACGTAAATTAATTTTACATCTATCGGTCGAAGAGCTCTTTTTTTGAATTCTAAAATACTTTTAATTAGATATAGAAAACAATTTTTTTGACTTCTAACATTTTTTTTTACTGTGAGAATACCTTGGTGAAATTGTAAAATAGGTTTTATTTTTAATAAACTTCCAATAAAAAATTTAAATTTATTAATTCTTTTATTGATATGTAATTGTTTCAAATCTTCCAATGAAAAATAAAAAACTCCTTCATCTTGTACTTTAATAACTTTATCCAAAATTTCTTTATAACTTAAATTAGTATCAGCGATATATTTTTTAATTTTTTCTAAAGTGAACAATATCCCTGGCCCAATATTTCCGCTATCAATAACAGTTATATTATCGTTATTCAAGATTTCTTTAGCTTTACAAGCGCTATTATAAGTACCACTTAATTTTTGTGATAACGTTATACAAACTACGTGTTTGTATCCAGTTTTAAATTGTTTTTCGAAAGCTTCAACAAATAATTGAGGATTAGGTTGACTTGTGGTCACTTTGTCTCCCTTTTGAAAGGCATCAAAAAAAAATTTATTATCTTGTTTGTTCGAAATTTCTTTACCATTTAAAGATATTGTTAAATGGACAATATACATATCAGAGATATTATAATCATTTATATTCGATCCTATTGTTGAATCAACAACAAAAGCTACTTTTTTTTCTTTTTTTGTATTCATATTTTTTTAATTTTTAATAATTCCTTCCTTGAACAAAATATTTTTTTATTGTTTTTCTTTATTTTTATTAGAATTAAAGTTTTTAATTTAAAAAAAATAATTAAAAAAATTAAAATTTATTAATATATAAATAATTATAAAAATAAAATTAAAGAAAATCTAATTTTTTTAAATAGAAATTAATTTATATATTTTATATTTTTATTAGTAATAATTACAATTAATTATTTTATTCGTATATATAGATACTAACAGGCATAATCATTTCTGAAATAAAAAAAGAATTTTCTTTTTCTTTTAAACCTTTAATTTTTCTAGTTGAAGTTTCGAATATTTTAAAACGATATTGTAAATAATTAATTTTATTTTTTTGAACCGTATATGTTATATTTTTATTTATTTGGTTAAAAGTGGTATTATCAAAAATTGTGAGTGGTAAAGTAGAAACAATTCCTTTGATTTTGGTTGTGTCATCGTTCGTATGTGGTTTTATTAAATTGATAAAATCTGATGCATTACCTGTAATAACAGTCATTTTAGGATAATCTTCTCTTAATTTGTCACATAATTCTTTTTCTAATTCGATAGTAATAATATTTTCTTCTCCAAATTTATCTACTAAATATTTAGTCACGTTTCCGGAACCAGATCCTAATTCTAAAATTTTATATTCATTATCTTTTAATGTTGTTTCATCCAAAGAAGAAACTTTTGTAAAATATTCTGATAATTGTTGTGATTCAGGAAATAGACCATTTCCCATAGTTCTACTTTGAAGAACTTTTTTAGCATGTAACCAATCATTTTTATTATAAAAAGAACAAGAAGTTATAAAAATAATTATAAAAAATAAAAAAATACGTAATATTGATTTCATTTTTGTTTTATATAGAAAAAAAAGAGATGTTGATAAAAATAAAAAGACTAAAATAATTTTTAAAAAATTAAGATAAGAATGGGAACGAATAGAAGGAATAATATATTGTTCTCGAAAAAATGATTCAATCTGTAAATTTAATGGGTTTTTTAATAGAAATTGTATTAAAAAATAAAATAAAAACAAACCCCAAGAATGAAATAAAACTTTATAAGATAATTTAATTTTTATAAAAAAATAAAAAAAACAAACATATGCGAACGGAATTATAATATATTCAAGATAATAAATAATTAAATTTAAATAACGTATTTCAGAATTATAAATATTGTAATCTCTTATTAAAAAAGAATTAAATAAAAAAGTATTTATTAAGAAATTCACAAGAATACTAAAAAATAAAGAATTAGAAAAAAATTTCTTTTTATTAATCAAAAAAGAAATAATTATAAAAAAAATTAAAAATAAATTATACTTCGCAAAAGAAAAATATTGATATATTTGTTTGGAACCGTTAGTTTTATTTATATCCAAAATATGATTCGGCAAAAAATAAAAATGTAATATTCCTAAAAATAAACTAACCACAACAAATATTAAAGAAATAAATAAAAACTTAAAATTATTTTTTATATTAGGTTTTTGTTTTTTTCTATTTTTTTGTTTTAAATATTTTTTTGATTTTATCATAATTTTAATTATAGAACCTTTTTCGATTTTGTTTTATTTTTAAATATAAATATTTTTTGTAAATATATTCTGATTAATAATTTAAACTATTAAATTTTATTATTTTATTAAAAAAATAAGTTAAATTGTCTTATTTTTGTAATAAACAATTTAACTTATTTTTTATAGTTATCTTTTTTTAAAATGTAATTTTTAAAAAATAATAAATTGAAGTTTTTATTTTAAATCAAAAATTATTATAAATAGAATATTTGTTTAAAAAGAATTCATATCTGAATTTTTAGATGTATTTGTTTTATCTTTTAAAGAAGCTACGGCTGCTTCTGTTGTTACGAACATAGAAGTTACAGATGCTGAATTTAAAATAGCTTGTTTTGTTACTTTAGTAGGATCGATAACTCCTTTTTTTAACAAATCAACATATTCACCACAATCAGCATCAAAACCAAAATTTTCTTTTTGTTTTAATTGTTCTTCAACAACAGAATCACCATTAAAACCGGCATTTTCAGCAATTTGATAAGTTGGAGCGAGTAAACTATCTAAAACAATACTAATTCCCTTTTGAATATCAACATTATCATTTGTTAAAGTAGTTTTTAAATCTTTATATATTTCTACTAAAGTTTTTCCTCCACCTACTAAAATACCTTCTGTCACAGCAGCTTGAGTAGCATTTAAAGCATCTTCAATTCTTAATTTTTTTTCTTTTAATTCTGTTTCAGTAGCGGCCCCTACTTTGATAACAGCTATTCCACCTGATAATTTAGCTAAACGAGATTTTAAATTTTTTAATTCGTATTTGCTTGTTGTATTTTTTATATTATTTTCGATTTCTTCAATTCTTTCCGACAATTTTTGATTTTTTTCGTTTCCTATAAGAATTGTATTATCTTTTTTAACGATTGCTTTTTTTATTTTTCCTAAATCTTCAAATTTAACATTTTGTAATTGCATATCTAAATCTTTATCAATAAAATTAGCTTGTGTTAAAATTGCGATATCTTTTAGTAATTCTTTTTGGTTATCTCCAAAACTTGGTGCTTCAGTAATTACAATGTTTAAAGCACCATGAAATTTATTTAAAGCTAAAATATTAATTACATCATTATCAAATGAATTTGCAATAATTAATAAAGGAACAGATTTATTTTTGATTTCTTCTAATAAATTACTAATTTCATTAATATTATTAATTTTATTATCAGTTACTAAAATAAAAGCATTGTCTAATTCTGATGACATATTAGCGAAATTAGTTATAAAAACACTTGATAAATAACCTTTATCATATTGCATTCCTTTAACTACTTCTAATTCCGTTTCGAAACTTTTGGATTCTCCTATTGTGATAACTCCTTTTTTAGTAACCTTTTCCATTGCTGAAACTATAATTTGTCCTATTTCTTTTTGACCAGAAGAGATCGTAGCAACATTAGCAATATCTTCTTGTGTAGCAATAGGTTTAGATTTTTGCAATATTTTTTCTATTACTTTTTGAGAAGCTTCCAAAATACCTTTTTTAATTAAAACAGATTTAGAACCTGAATTAACATATTTAAATCCTTTATGAATCATACTTTGAGTTAAAAGAATAGCCGTTGTTGTTCCATCTCCTGCATTATCATTAGTTTTAGTAGCTGCTTCGCGTACTAATTGAATTCCCATATTTTGAAAAGAATTAGCGAGTTGGATTTCTTTCGCGATCGAAACTCCATCGTTAATAATAGCAGGTAATCCGTTTTCTTTTTCTAAAGCAACATTATTTCCTTTCGGACCTAAAGTTAGTTTTACAGTATTCGCTAAAATATCTATTCCTTTTAAAATTTCTTTTCTTGCTTCTTTTCCGAAAAGAATTGTTTTAACTGTCATTGATATTATACTCCTTTACTAATATTTTTATCAATTTCATTAAATTTAAGATAATAAAGCAATTATATCTTCACTTTTAACAATTAAATATAATTCGTTATCAATTTTGATTTTAGTTACTGAATGATCTTGAAAAATAACTTCATTATTCGGAACTATATCTTTTACTTGAGGACCGCAATTTATAACAATTCCAACATTTTGTTCTTTATGATCCATATTTAATTTTAAAAAAATACCAGATTTACTTTTTGTTTCTTCTTTTTTATGTTGTAAAACAACATAATCTTTTAATGGTTTAATCAATATAATCATCTCCTTTTTCAAATTTCGATATTAAAATTTATATTTTCGAAAAAATATATTTCATTAAATTTTTTATATAACTTGAAAATAAACACAAATTTATTATACAATAATTTTTTTAAAAAAAATATTTCTTATATAAAGAAAAACAAAAGTTTTATTAATATAATTTTATGTTTTTGCAAAAATTATTTTCTAGTCATTTTAGTTTCTATCGCTTTGTTAAAAACAGCTTCAGCAACTTTTTTTGTTGTTCTTTTATCGAAAATAGAAGGGATAATGTTATCTTCATTTAATTCATCATCTGAAATTACTGAAGATAAAGCATAAACAGCAGCTAATTTCATTTCTTCTGTTATTTGAGTCGCTTTAGCATCTATTGTTCCACGAAACATTCCAGGGAAAACTAAAAGATTATTAATTTGATTTGGGAAATCTGATCTTCCTGTCGCAACTATTCTTGCATTTCCTTTTTTAGCGTCATCGTATGTAATTTCAGGATTTGGATTTGCTAACGCAAATACAATAGCATCTTTTTTCATTGTTAAAACCATTTGAGGTGTTAAAATATTTCCTTTTGAAACACCGATAAAAATATCTTTGTTTTTGACTGCATCTGCTAAAAGACCAGTTTCATTATTTAAATTTATTTGTGAAATGATTTCTTTTTGATATTCATTTAACCAAAGACAATTTTTAGCTAAAATTCCTTCTTTGTCAACTAAAACAATATTTTTTGGTTTTAATAATAGTAACATTTTAGTTACAGCCATTCCAGCAGCACCAGCACCTACGAGAACTATTTCAACATCTTGTATTTTTTTGTTGATTACTTTTAAAGAATTTAAAATTCCAGCTGCAACTACAATAGCTGTTCCGTGTTGGTCATCGTGAAACACAGGAATATTTAATTTTTCTTTTAATTTTTTTTCAATATAAAAACATTCTGGTGCTTTAATATCTTCTAAATTAATTCCACCAAACATAGAAGAAGTTTTTTCAATAATATTAATAATTTCATCAGGATCTTGAGAATCGATACAAATAGGAAAAGAATCTATATTTGCAAATTGTTTAAATAAAAAAGATTTTCCTTCCATAACAGGAATTGAAGATAAAGCACCAATATTACCTAATCCTAAAACAGCACTTCCGTTAGTGATAACAGCAACATTATTACCTTTACTTGTGTATTTATACACATTTTCAGGTTCTTCAAGAATTTTAAGACAAGGCTCAGCTACTCCTGGTGTATAAACTAAAGATAAATCATGCAAATTATTAACTTGTAATTTATTTTTAATTTCAAGTTTTCCTTTATGTTTTTCGTGAATTTTTAAACTTTCTTCTTTGATATTTATTGACATCTATTTTTCAAAAGCTCCAATATCTAATTATTTATTTTTAATTTTAAAAAAACATTTTGAATTATTTCAAAAAACATTTTTTTAATATAATCATTTATTTAATTTATAATTATAATTTATTATTTTAAAAATAATTGAGAATATTTTTAAAATGTTCCTAATAATATTATATATAAACAACTATATAAAATATTCCAATATCGAAATTAAAGAAAAAAATAATTGAATTTAATTCAATAATATTCTTTATTTTCGTTTTGTATTATCACAAAAATTCAAATCAAAATATATTATTTATAATAATATATTTAAGTCTTTTTGATATTTGAAATTATAAAAGAAAAATTTTTTGTTCTTAATAATTAATTTATTGGTTCTTTTTTTATGAAAGATTTTTAAAAAAATAAATATCAGAAAATGAAATTATTTTATTTAACTGTTTATGCCTATAAAGGATTTTGAAACGAAATATTTTTTGTTTCTTTGGTTGTGTTTTATTCATTTTGAATTAGATATATCGAATTATATATAAGTATATAAAAAATATATGTTTCTTTTTTCAAGAGTTTAAAAAAAGATTTATAATTATGTCCGATGATAAAAATAATATTTTTGAATCTGTTTTTAATTTTTTAAACTAAAAAAATTTAATTTTGAAAAATAAAAAATTAATTATTTGTCTTATTTTGGAACAAAAACAAAAAAAATGAAATTTGTAAAGCAAAAAAAATAATGTTAAAATTATTAGATTAATTTTAAAATTTGAAATTTAAAAAGATTGAAAAATGTTCTTTTTTTGTTTTATTTAATTATTTTTTTCTATAAAAAATATAATTTTAGAAAATATCTCTAATCATAATAAAAATATAAAATTCTTTTATCTAAAAAAACAACTTCTATATTTAAAAAAATTAAATTAAAATTAAATTAAAATTAAATTAAAATTAAATTAAAATTAAATTAAAATTAATAAAAAAACTTTTAAAAAAAAATCTTCTAATAAATAGAAACTATTAAAAAATATACATAATAATTTCTTTTCGAAACTCTACAACAAACAATAAAAAAATATCAAGAAGATTATTAATATTAAAATTATAATAATTTCATCAGTAACTTAAACAAAAAATTTAAATTATAATCGTCCTCTTTGGAAAATATTAATCTTTGTTGGTAATTTGTCATAATTCTTCTTTTTTTATTGTTGATTTTAAAAAAAATTAAGAAAACATAAAAAATGAAAAAAAGCAGAAAAAAATTATTATTAATTATTATTAATTATTATTAATTATTATTAATTACAATAAGTTTATTAATAATAATTGTAATTAATAATAATAAAAAAACGAGAAAATAGAATCGCTTTATCAAGAAATTGAACATAAAACAATTTTTTTGCAAAAGGAGACAATTTAACTTCAGAAGAAACTAAACTTAACGAAAAAGAAGATTATAAAAAAATTAAAAAAAGACATCGATAAAGTTCATGAACAATCAATGAACAATTTATAAGAACAAGTTTATACAATTACAAGTACGCATTACTGAATTAGAATATGAATTAGAATATGAATTAGAATATGAATTAGAATATGAATTAGAATATGAATTAGAATATGAATTAGAATATGAATTAGAATATGAATTAGAATATGAATTAGAATATGAATTAGAATATG
>NZ_JBGGGR010000054.1:0-28088 GCF_041276565.1 'Camptotheca acuminata' phytoplasma | reverse complement strand
AATAAATTTTTTTATTTTTTTAAATTTATTTTTTTTGAAAAGGAATTTTTAATTTTCAAATGAACGATTTTAAAAAAGAACAAAATTATTTAGTTATTTTATATTATAATTATATTCCGATTCAAGATCCAGAAAGTTTTCAAAAAGAACACTTGAAATTTTGTCAAAAATTAGGACTTTTAGGAAGAATTATTATTTCTCATGAAGGAATCAACGGTACTTTATCAGGGTTAAAAGAAGATGTCGAAAAATATATATTTTATTTACGCAACATTAAAGGTTTTGAAAAAACAGAATTTAAAATTGATTCTTATCATGAAAATGTCTTTCCTAAACTTTCTGTTAAATTGAAAGACGAAATAGTAAGTTTAAAACTCGAACAGGATCTTTTTCCTGACGGTTCCAAAAGTAGTTATTTAGAACCGAAAGAATTTTTACAATCTTTTAAAAAAGATAATGTTGTTGTTTTAGATGTTCGGAATGAATATGAATATCAATTAGGACATTTTAAAAACGCTATTAATCCTAATATCGAAAATTTTCGTGATTTACCAGAGTGGTTAGAAAATAATTTATCTTTATTTAAAGATAAACAAATTTTAACTTATTGTACTGGTGGAGTGCGTTGTGAAAAAGTATCTCTTTTTTTACGTTCTAAAGGAGTCGAAGATGTTTATCAATTAAAAGGCGGAATCATCAAATACAGCCAAGATAAAGATACTCAAGGAAAAGATTTCCAAGGAAAAGTTTATGTTTTTGATAAAAGAATATCTGTTCCTGTTAACAAAAAAGAACATGTTATTGTCGGAAGAGATTATTTTGATCAAACTCCTTGCGAAAGATATATAAATTGCGCTAACCCGGAATGTAATAAACAAATTTTATGCAGCGAAGAAAACGAAATTAAATATTCAGGTAGTTGTTCTCAAGAATGTTTGAATAATAAAAGAAATTTATACGTTTTAAGAAATAAAAAATAATTTATAATATAAGCATAGTTTATATTTTATATTATAAAAAAAGTAATTTTTGTTTTTTTGAAATATTTTTAAACTTGAAATTTTAAATATATAAAATTCTAAAATAATATAAACAAAAGGAGTTTTTAATTTTATGTTTGCTATTATTAAAAACGGAAGTAAACAATTGAAGGTATCTGAAGGACAAGAGATTTTTATCGAAAGATTATCACTTGAAGTTGATCAAATACATGTTTTTGAACAAATTTTAGCTATTAATTATGGTGAAGATAAACAAAATGTTTTAGGAACTCCATTTTTAGATAACGCTAAGGTTGAGGCTAAAGTTGTTAAACAAGGTAAAAACAAAAAAATTATCGTTTTTAAATACAAAAAGAAAAAAAAATATCGTTTAAAACAAGGTCATAGACAGTTATATACTAAAATTTTAATTACAAAAATTATTGCTTAAATTTTGTGATTAAATATTATTTTCTTAAAAAAAATGAAAAGATACAAAAAATTAAAGTCCAAGGACATTCTTTGAGTGCATCTGAAAACACCAACAATATTGTTTGTGCTTCTGTTTCGACAGCTGTTATAATGACTGTGAATATGATAGAAATATTAGGTTCCAAATCTAAAATTGATTTTGTTTTAAAAGAAGGTTATTTTATTCTTAAAATTTTAGATTTTGATGTTACAGTTAATAAAATTTTATCAAATTTAGAATATACTTTAGAAGATTTGAGTTCCAATTATTCTGAATATTTGAAAAAAATTAATCATTGAAAAGGATTTATTTAATATAATGTTAAAATTAGATATTCAATTATTTGCTACCAAAAAAGGTGTGGGAGCTACTCGTAACGGAAGAGATTCTCATTCGAAGAGATTAGGTTTAAAATTGTCTGATGGTCAATACGCTAATAAAGGTTCGATTATTTTTCGCCAAAGAGGTACAAAAATTTTCCCTGGTAACAATGTAGGTATAGGAAGAGATCATACTTTGTTCGCTCTTATTAGTGGTATAGTTAAATATGAAACCAAAGGCAAAAACAAAAAACAAGTTTCTATGATATCTTTAGAAAAAAAGGTTAATTAAATAATTTTTTAAAAAATAAGTCAATGAATTTTATAGATGAAACGATCAATTTTGTTAAAGCTGGAAACGGTGGCAACGGAATTGTTGCTTTTAGAAAAGAAAAATATGTTCCTTATGGTGGTCCTTCTGGCGGTAACGGCGGACAAGGCGGTTCTGTGTTTTTTGTAGGTGATGCAGGGATGAATACTTTATTTAAATTACAATATCAACGTAAAATTTCATCTTTTGATGGAAATAATGGGAAAAATAAAAATCAAAACGGAGCCAAAGGAGAAGATTTATTTATCAAAGTTCCTTTAGGAACTTTAGTTTTTGATAATGAAAATAACAATTTCATAGGAGAAGTCCTTGAACATGGTTTTCAATTATTAATCGCTAAAGGTGGCAAAGGCGGACGTGGTAATTATTCTTTATCTAATTCCAAAAATAAAACTATTTCTTTCGCAGAAAAAGGAGAATTAGGTCAAAGTTTAACTATTAGGACAGAATTAAAAATTTTAGCTGATGTTGGATTAGTAGGTTTGCCTAATGTTGGTAAATCTTCTTTAATTTCTTCTATTTCCAATGTTAAATCAAAAGTAGGTTCTTATTCTTTTACTACCGTTAAACCTTTTTTAGGAGTATTTAGAGATCAAGATTTTTTTTGTACAATAGCTGATATTCCAGGTTTAATTAAAAATTCTTCTTTAGGTAAAGGGATGGGAATTAATTTTTTAAAACATATCGAGAGATGTAAAATTTTAATTCATATATGTAGTATTGAAAACGATGACATTTATAAAAATTATTTCCAAGTGAATGAAGAATTAAAAAAATATAATCCTCATATTTTACAAAAACCACAAATTATTTTAGTTAATAAAATGGATTTAGATGACTCAGAAGAAAAATTAATTCGTTTTCGTCAAAACTTTCCTCAAGAACAACTTATTATTCCTTTTTCTGTTCATACACGTTTTAATTTTGATTTTTTAAAAGATAAAATTAAAGAAGTTTTGAATAATTATAAAGCGGTTGAACCAGTTGTCACGCCAAAAAATTATAAATTATTTACTTTAGAAAACGAACAAAAAATTGTTGTATACAAAAAACAAACAGGTTATTTCGTTGTTGAAGGCGAAAAAATCAAAAAAATGTTTTATAAAACAGATTTAAATAATTTTGAATCAGTAAAAAGATTTTCTTGTTTATTAAAAAAAATGGGTGTTGAAGAAGAATTAAGAAAACAAGGCATGAATGACGAAGATAAAGTTGAAATTTATGGTTATATTTTTGAATTAGTTGATTAATAATTTTTGAAATTAACAACAAGAAAGAAATATATTTTATATATAAAATATATTTCTATGTCTAAAAATGAAAAAAAATGAAAGTTATAATGAAAATTATAATAATGAATCTATTTTAAAAAAAATTATTTTCACATGTAATTTATTGGCTTTAACATTTGTGATGAAATATTATTTAAGAAAATTTCTTCCACTTAGAATCATTAGGTTGTTTTTTTTAACAGATTTTTTATGTTATATTCCTTTATTAATTCTTCATTTGTATTCTAAAAAAAAAATTTCTTTTATAGGTGTTTTTTTAATAGAATGTTTTATTTTTTTTAGTAGAAGTTCTAGTTTTCCTTATAATCCTGTTTTAAGTTTGTCTTACGCTTTCTGTTGGGGTTTTTTGCCATCTTTATTTGTAAAAAGAGAAAAGGAATCTTTTTTGAAAATATATTTTATTATATGTTTTCTTTTTTGTGTTTATTTTTTTCTTTTCCATATTCCTAATTTACTTTGGATCCGATTCGCTTTTTTAGATAAAAATTTTTCTTTTAATTTTCGAAACAATAAATTTAGTTTGGTACGTATTTCTTCTTGTTGGTCTATTTTTATTTTATTTATGAATTTTTTGTCTATTTTTATAGTATCTTTAGTTGATACTTATTTTTACCATCAAATAAAAAAAAGAATTATAACATTGATTTAATTTTAATTATAATTAAAGCATTTTTTATAATCTTTATCTTAAAAAAATATTATTATAATAAAAAAATCTCCTTGATTTCAAAGAGATTTTTTTATTATATTAGGATATATATAAAAAATTTATTCTGTTAATTTTTTTTCTGTTTTTGGTTTAGAACGTAGATATTTAGTAAATATTTTTTTGATTTTTTTAAATCTATTTCTTTTATTAGTTATATCTTTTTGTTGTTCTAAACTTACATCTTTTAGGCTTTGAGTTTCGGATATATGAATAGTTTCTGTATCGGAATCATTATCTGAATTGTATCGAGATTCTGGTTCGCTATAATATCCTTTTTCGTCCATTTCTTTGATTTCTTGTTGAATCGATTCAAATACTTTTTCTGGTTCTTCTATTTCATGTTTAATTGTTTCAAATATTTTTTCTGGTTCTACAATTTCTTCCATTTTGTTAATGTGTGAAATAATTGTTTCTAATGATGTTGACGGTTTAAGAGAAGTTCGGTCGAATAATAATTTTTCTGCTTCAGTTTCTTCTGGGAGAAAAGTTTCTTTTTGTGGTTCTTCTCTTATTAAGTTTTCGTTTTCTAATTTTTCACTTGTTAAATTTTCTTGAATTACCGTATTATCTGTATGATGATTAACCCAAAAATAAAAAATAGGTATAATTAAACATGACATAACTATAAAAGAAATAATAAAAAATTTTAAAAAATTTTTTGTAAATAAATTACTCGAACTATTTATTGCAAAAACCTCATTGCTAATTTTAATTTTTTAATTTTTTAATTTTTTAATTTTTTAATTTTGATATTTATAATTTGTTTCAACAAATTATAAATAGATGATTTTTTAAAATAATTTATTTATAATAAAATCACCAAATTTATTATAAATGTTTTTCTTTAATTATAATAAAAAAATTAAAAAATAATATTAATATAAAAAAATAATATTAACAAATAAAAATTTAATATATTTTGAATTTTTTAATATTTAAAAATTTTTAAAAATTATTAAAATATGTTATTATTAAAAATATATGCTAAAAATAAAAAAAGTAAAGGTAAATTATTAGATATAAATGGAATTCAAAGTTTCTTTTTCAAAAAAAACTATTTTAGAAGGAGATTTAGCTATTTTTTTTCAAACAAACAATAATGAATCTTTTGGTTTATCTGAAGTCGATTTACAAAAACAAGTTCCACAAGCTATAACAGTGGAAGATTTTAAAGGAGAGGAAAATACTAAATTACAAGTATTAGTTCCTCACAAATCTGCTTTTAAACGTTTTGTTGTTTTAGGATTAGGCGAAATATCTAATCACAAAAATGATTTTTGGCTTAATATGGGCGGAAAATCTTTTGATATTTTTAATAAAGATCAAAACATAGTAATTTTTTTAGATGTTTTAGAAAAACCTATCACGCAAGAACAAATCAAAGATTTTTTAGTTGGTATGATGTTAAAAAAATATCGTTTCGATCATTTCAAAACTCAAAAAAAAGAAAACAAAGAAGAAAACAAAGAAATTTCAGTTTATTTAGTTACTAATATATCTGATTCATGTCAAAGTATTGTTGAAGAAGCAAAAGCGATCGCAACAAGTGTGTATTTGTCCAGAGATTTAATTAATCAACCAGCTAATATTTTAGGAACAGAAGAATTTGTAGCTCAAATACAAAAATTAAAAGATTTAGGTATTGAAATAGAAATATTAGATAAAAACACTATGACAAAATTAGGAATGGGAGCGCTTTTGGCTGTCGCACAAGGTTCTCAACGTCCTCCTTTTGTAGCTATTATGCGTTGGAATGGCGGTGAAACAGACGAAGCACCTTTAGCTTTTGTTGGTAAAGGAGTAGTTTTTGATAGCGGTGGAATTTCTTTAAAACCTGGTTCAGGAATGGAAGAAATGAAAGCGGATATGGCAGGAGCTGCTGCAGTTGTTGGTTTAATGAATCTTTTGGCGACTCGTAAAGCGAAAGTTAATGTTGTTGGAATGGTTGGTTTAGTAGAAAATATGCCTGGTTCTCACGCTCAACGTCCTGGTGATGTTGTAGTTTCTATGTCGGGCCAAACAATTGAAGTGATTAATACAGACGCCGAAGGTAGAATGGTTTTAGCTGATGTTTTATGGTATTGCGAAACTGTTATTAAACCTAAATTAATAATTGATTTAGCGACTTTAACAGGTGCTATTATGGTTGCTTTAGGAAGAAATTATGCTGGTTTGTTTGCTAATGATAATGATTTAGCTCAAAATTTAATGATAGCTGGACAAAAAACAGGAGAAAAAGTTTGGCAAATGCCGATAGGAACAGAATATGATCTTTTAATTAATAGTCATATCGCTGATATAAAAAATGTTTCAGATCGTTTCGATGGCGGTTCAATAACAGCGGCTCAATTCTTAAAACGTTTTGTTAAAAAAACTTCATGGGCTCATTTAGATATCGCAGGTACTGCTATGGGAGTTAAACCAAACGCTATTAATAATTCTTGGGGTGTAGGTTTTGGAGTACGCTTATTAAATGAATTTGTTAAAACTAATCATGAATTATAATTAAAAAAACTAAATATTTAATATAAACTTAAAATTTAAAAAAATTAAATTGTTTTTATATAAAGATATAAATTTTTTAAAAAAATTATTTTATGATATAAATTTAGAGAAAATCATTTATAATAAAATCAAAATAAATAAAAAATTTTCATTTATAAGTGAATTATATATTTATAAAACTTATAAATTAGTTAATTTATATTTATTTTTAATTAATTAGAAAGAGAGACAATTGTGTGGAAATTAATAACGAAAATAATCGAATTTTAATTGAAACAAAAAAATTATCTAAGTTTTATTTATTAAAAAAAAATTTTTTAAAAGAAAATATTTTTTTAAAAGCGAATCAAGATATTAATTTATCAATTTTCAAAGGAGAAACTTTGGCTGTTGTTGGTGGTTCTGGTTCAGGTAAATCTACTTTAGGACAAGTACTTTTACAATTAGAAAAACCTACTTCAGGCAAAGTTTTTTATTTTCTAGACGAAAATACAAAAATTGATTTGACTCTTTTAAAAAATAAAGAAAAAAGAATTTTAAGAAAAGATTTACAAATTATTTTCCAAGACCCTTTTTCATCTTTGAACCCTTATTTCAAAATATCTGATATCATTGGTGAAGGTCTTATAATTCATAAAATGGTTAAAAACAAAAAAGATCCTCAATATAAAAAAATGATTTTGGATATAATGGCAAAATGCGGCATTGATTTATCATTGTATAAACGTTTTCCGTATCAATTATCAGGTGGCCAAAGACAAAGAATAGCAATCGCAAGAGCTTTAGTTATAAGACCTAAGTTTGTTGTTTGTGATGAAATAGTTTCTGCTTTGGATGTAACTATTCAAGAACAAATATTAAAACTTTTAAATGATTTAAAAAAAGATTATCAACTTACTTTTTTATTTATTACTCATGATTTAGGGATAGCTCGTTATTTAAGCGATCGTATTTGTGTTATGCATTCTGGACATTTAATCGAATTCGCTTCAGCAGAAAATATTTTTGAAAATCCTTTTCATCCTTATACTAAAATGTTATTAAACGCCATTCCTAAATTGAAAATCCAGAATAAAGATTTAAAAGAATACCAAATAAATTACGAAACGGAAAAATTTAAATTTTTATTTAAAACAAAAGAAAAAGATTTAGATTGGCATGAAGTTGCTTCAAATCATTTTATTTCTTGTACTTTAAAAAAAGATAAGAAAGAGCAAAAAGGTATATGAGTTTATTAAAAGTAAATAATTTGCATACTTATTTTACAACTCAGCAAGGATTAATTAAAGCGGTTCAAGGTATTTCTTTTGAAGTTCAAAAAGGAAAGACTTTAGGAATAGTTGGCGAATCTGGAAGCGGAAAAAGTCAAACAGCAATTTCTATTTTGAAATTATTTGAACGTAATCAAAAAATATATCAAGGAGAAATTATTTTTGATAATCGTATTATTTCTACATTAGAAGAAAAGGAAATGCAAAAAATTCGCGGGAATGAGATAGCGATGATTTTTCAAGACGCAACCACAAGTTTAAATCCCGTTTTTAAAATTAAAAATCAGATTATGGAAGTTTTGATATTGCATAAAAAACTTAATAAAAAAGAAGCATATCAAAAAACTTTTGAAATTTTAGAAAAAGTTAAAATTCCTAATGTTAAGAGAGTTATGGAATTGTATCCACATCAATTATCAGGCGGAATGTGTCAAAGAGTAATGATCGCTATGGCTTTAGTATGTCGGCCGAAACTTTTGATTTCGGATGAATCTACTACTGCTTTAGATGTTATTGTACAAAAAGAAATTTTAAATTTAATAAAAGAATTACAACAAGAAAATGAAACTTCGGTTTTATTTATTACTCATGATTTAGGAGTAGTATCTCAAGTTGCTGATGATATTATTGTAATGTATAAAGGAAAAATAGTTGAAAAGGATTCAACGCAAGAAATTTTACAAAAACCAAAACATCATTATACTAAAAATTTATTAGCTAATTTTTTAAAAACAGGAGTTGGATATCAAAATTTTAATTTAAAAAAAGAATAATTTTTTTTGTTTTTAATTTTTTTATAAATAAATTTAATTAAATTAAAAAAATAATAGAAGGAAAAATTAATTTTGAAGTACCAAAAAAATTATTTTCTATGGATAGGAATTATTTCTATCTCTTTTATTCTTGTTTTATATTTATTATTTTTAAATCCATCAAGTAATGATGAGCACGACGGTGTTAAATATAGAAGCCAAAACGTACGTATTGTAATGGGAGCCGATATCAAAGGTTGGAATCCTACAATGGTCGAACATACATCAACAGCTTATGGAGCACAAATTTTTAATTGTCTTCATGATACTTTAATATACAAAGAAATTGATGGCAAAAAAGTTTCGCATTTATTAAAAACAATGCCTGTTAAAAACGGAAAAGAATTAACTTGTGAATTAAGAGATGATATTTTTTTTCATAATGGAAATCCGCTAAAAACCGATGATGTTATATTTACAATTAACTTAGGTAAAACAAATAATCATCCTCAATTCCAGGACATGGAAAATGTTGAACGAATAGATGACAAAAAATTTAAAATTACATTAAGAGATGATACAGTTTGGTATGATTTCGCTTTGTTTAGATTTATTAGAATTCTTAATAAAGCAGCAGTAGTGCAAGACCAAAATAAAGGTCTTAAAATTGGTGCAGGACCTTATAAATTTATAAATTATGAACCCAATAGCAAAATAGAATTAGAACTTTTTGATAAATATTATGATAAAGAAGCTATTAAAACTTCGCCTTTAAAAATTACATTCGAAATAATTCGTGATTCTAATACAAGTTTAATGAAATTAGAACAAAAAGAAGTAGACTGTATTAGTTATGATTATGATAAAATCAATGATCTTCAGACACGAATTGATAAGAATCAAATTTCAGGAATAAAAATTATTTCTTTTCCTCAAGCGAGTGCTTCATATATTTATTTAAATAAAAGAAAAACTGACGAACAAACTCGTTTAGCAATAGCGCATGCTTTAGATTTTTCATCTATTATAAAAGAATTAAATATTCCAGGTGAACCACTCAATTCTTATTTGCCTTCATCTTTAAAAGGGGCTAATAATGAACTCAAAAATCGATTTAATATTGAAGAAGCTCGAAGAATAGTTTCAACATTATCAACAAATCAAAAAAAAATAATATTTGGAGCTGGTAATTCAGGTTCTGACGCGATACAAAGAAAAGTGACTGAACAATTAAAATCAGTAGGATTTGATGCCACATTTGAAAGGATCGACTTTAATACTCTTATATCCAGTGTAGATAATTATAATGGTATTTTTTTAGGCGAAAATCATGAAATGGAATACGGCCATAAAGCTTTAGATGATTATTTTAGAACCAATGTGGAAGAAAATTTTTCTCGTGTTGATATAAATGATAAACATAATACAGATGATAAATTAGATCAAGCAAAACAACAAACAGATATCAATGAATATATTCGTTTAATCAAAGAAGTAGTAAAATATTTATATGATAAGTCTTATGTATTGTCGATATCACAAAATAATAAATACTTAGTTGTTAATGACAAGGTGCAAAGAGGATTCGAAAGTGATTTTTTTGGTAATATGAAATTAACAAATATATTTATAAAAAAATAAATATTTAATAAGAAATGAAATAATAATATATTTTCAAATATATAAATTAAATAAATTTTTAAATAAAACATCCAAAAAGTAAGAAAATTAATTTCTCACTTTTTTGGATGTTTTGAGTATTATAAGAATTTAAGTTTAAATATAAATAATATCATCTTTTAGACTAAGAAAAAAATAAAAAAAAGCATATAGAATGTGAGGGTTTTCACTCGTTGACTAAATTTTATTTAAAAAAATTTTTTTACACTGGTTTAATTTTTTTAACTGTTATATTTATAAGTTTTTTTTCTATGAAATTAATACCAGGCGATCCTATTGATGCTTTATTTGGTCAAAGACGTCCTACACCAGAACAAAGACAAACAAAAGAAAAAGAATTAGGATTAGATGTTTCTTTATTTGAACAATTCAGTAAATATTTAAAAAATATTTTTTTGAAATTTGATTTCGGTAATTCTTATTATGGCGATAAAACAAAAGCTTTAAATATGTTTTGGGAAGCTTTTCAAAATACTTTACAAATATCTTTATTAAGTTGTTTTTTAGGTTCTTTTATAGGAATTTTTTTGGGGGTTTTGGCTTCTTTTTGGCAAGATACCAAAAAAAGTTTTCTTTTAGATTTTTTTAGTATTTTAATGATTTCTTTGCCAACTTTTGTTATTGGTTTTTTATTACAAATCATTTTCGGGAATTATTTTCGAATTTTACCTTTATCAGGATTTAATACTTGGAAATATATGATTTTACCTATTAGTACTTTGTCTTTATATGTTAGTGGTTCTGTTTTTAAAACAACTTTAAATAGTATGAACGAAAGTTTAGAACAACCATATATTGTTACGGCTTATGCTAAAGGTTTATCTAAAAAAAATATTATTTTTAAACACGCTTTAAAAAACGCTTTGATTCCTATTATAGCTCATATTGGTTTGATTTTAAGTTTTCTTGTTGGCGGTTCGATTATAACTGAAAGTATTTTTAATATCAAAGGTATAGGAGATTTAATTATAAGTTCTTTTGAAAAAAGAGATTTTCCAGTAATTCAATGTTGTATTATTTTATTAGCTTTATTTATATCTATTGTTAATTTATTTTTAGACTTAATTTATTTTTGGTTAGATCCTAAAATTAATAAAAAATCATAAAAAAATTTAGAAAGAATATAAGTGATAATTTGAATATGTTTAAAGTTAAACCAATTCTTATTTTTTTTAAAAAAAATAAAAATATTTTATTTGGAGTTTCTTTTTTATTTTTTTTAGCTATGGTGATTTTAATAATACCATTGACGAATTTTTATACAAATCCTTACACTTCCCCCTTTAAACCATTACAAAAAATAAGTTGGAAAAATTTAATGGGGACAGATTATGTCGGACATGATTTATTAAGTATGGTTATATCAGGCGCTAAAATATCATTAATAATAAGTTTTATTTGTGTTTTAATAAGTAGTTTTTTAGGAACTATTTTAGGAATTACATCTGGTTATTTCCGAGGCATCTTTGATATTATTATTAATTTTATATGTGATATTTTAGTAGTTTTTCCTGATGTTATTTTAGCGATTATTATTATGTTTTTTTTAAAGAAAAACATTTATAGTTTAATTATTTGTTTAAGTATTTCCGGTATACCTGGTTTTATCCGTCTTACAAGAGCTAACACTTTGGTAATAAAACAAAAAGATTTTATCAAAGCTTCCAAAGCTTTAGGAGAAAATGATTTTAAAATTATTTTAAAACATGTGTTACCAAATCTCTGGACTCTTTTGATAACAAAAATAACTGTTGGAATGTCAACTATTATTTTAGCTATATCAGGATTAGGTTTTATCGGTTTAGGATTAGATCCGAATGTTCCTGAATGGGGAAATATTTTGCATTCCGCTAAAAACGATATTAGGTTTCATCCTCATTTATTTTTCGCTCCTTTTATTTTTATTTTTTTAACCAGTTTATCGTTTAATTTAATTGGCAAAGGTTTTCTCAAATATTTTAATCCTAAAAATCAAAATAAATAAAAATATATATTAAAACCAAAATAAATAAAATTATAATTATTTTTATGTATTTAATTACAAAAATATCAAAAATAAAAAAACCAAATTCTAGTTTATTATTTATTTTTTAATTTTATAAAAAAACATTAATGTAAAAAAATTATTTAAAAAAATATTTTTAGATAATTTTTTTTGTTTATATTTTAAAAAAATGATATAATATATTCTATTAAAATTATTATTTTTGAATATTTATATTTTAATTTTTTTTAAAATATAGAAAAGGGTTTTTTATTTTATGGTTTTTATTTTCACTGACAACAGATGTTTTTTATGTCAAAAAGCTAAAAATTGGCTTGATTTTCATCATATCAAATATCAAGAAAAAAATTTAAGTATTTTTAAATTAAATGAATCATATATTGATTTAATTTTAAGTTATGAAAATGTTGATTTTAATAGTATTATTTCTACTAGGTCTAAAGTTTTTAAGAATCAGAAAAAGAATTTATTTTCGATGACTATTGATCAAATCAAAAAAATTATTGTTAAAAATCCTAATATTTTAAAAAAACCTATTATATGTGACAAAAAAAATGTTGTTATCGGTTATAACAAAGAAGATATGAGAATCTTTATACCTAAAAAATTACGTCAATATATTATAGCTAATGATATCCATTTTAAATATAAAGATTACGCTTCAATCATAAAACAATATTATTGAATTATATTTTTTTATATTTGGTTTAATTTATTTGAAGAATAGTTATTAAATTTATAAAGAATTTATATTTTATTAAAAAACTTGAATATTGCGATATTTGTTTTTTAATTTTGATAAATCATTTTTTTTCATATATAATTAATTATATTTAACATATTTAACATTCGATGATATATATTATAGATTAATAAAAATATTATAGATATAACACAAAATAATTTAAAAATAATAATTTTTTATATTTATAATATATAAAAATGTCTGAGAAAGAATGTTATAAATGATTTTTTATAAATTATTGTCATTTTTGAAAATTTTTTTTTATTATTTTTTTTATTATTTCCTTTATTACTTTTTTATTATTATTTTTTTATATATTATTATTTTAAATATTTTATATTTTGTGGCTCCTAAATACTTTCATAATTTATTTTTGTTTAATATTTTACATGTTTCTAGTGAAAGTATGGAACCTAAAATAAAAAAAGGTGATTTTGTTATTGTAAAAAGATTAACATATAACGAATGTTCAGATTTGAAACCAAAAGATATTATAGTTTTTTACATTAATGAAGAATATCGTACAAATGAAATATTAAAAAAGATACCTTTGGTGTTGCATGAAGTTCAACACAACGATACAGGCAAAGAAGAAATTAGAACTAAAGGAATTAATAATTCCGAAGTATTAGACTTTGAAAAAAAAATTAGTTATGATAACGTGATGTATAAGGAAATTTTCAAAATATCAAAGGATGATTTATTATATTTTGTATTTTTTTTATTTTTCTTTATAAACTCAATTTTAATTTTATTTTTCTCTAAATCTTTTATTAAAAAATTTTTCAAAAAAAATTATTTAGGAATTTTTTTAAATAACAAAATAATTTTTAAATTTTGATATTGGATATTTTTTTATGAATATAAAAAACAATATTAATTTGTGATCTAATTAAGAAAAGTTTTTTTATATTTTTTATTTCTTATATCGTTTCATGAAAACAATTTTCTCAATGTAAAAATAAGGTTGTGGTATATATTATTGTAAGATTTAATAGGGACTTACAATTGGTACCACTTTATTGGGGCAGTCAGTATCCTTTAAAGAATCACCACCAATCTTTAGCCTTACCCTGAACCCTAGCTTTGGACTCTCTTTTTAGGAAGTTCTTTTATTTCACATTGATTTCTTATAATCTTTTTGAATGTCTAAGTTTAACAAGTTAAAAATTAAAAATTAAAAAATCACTACCTTAAAGGAGGTGTCTTTATTAATAAGAAAAAGAAAAAAACAAATCCCTATTTTAATGAGACTCGTTTCATCATAATAGGAACTTTTATCTTTGTACTTCTATCTTTTACAATTACAGTTGCAGCCATCAATTTTAGTAAAATGTTTTTAACAAATAAAGGGGCAACTGTTAAAACTGGCATTCCCCTTATGAAACCTTTATACATAGTAAAAGAAGTTACAAACGACCCAGAATATACTAAGAATAAACAAAAAGAATTCGTATCCAAAGATTATGAAGTAGTACCAGGGTTAATAGATCCTGAAACTCAAACAACCACAGGAAAAGTTAAACATGTTCTTAAACTAAATACAGATGATTACCCAATTAAATCAGATGGATTAATCCCAAATGAAACGTTAGAAAAAAATAAAAAACTATTTCTAGAAACTTCAAAAGTTGCCATCGGCTACCAACTGTTTTTATCTCGTAATGATGATATGTTCCAAAATGGAACTGAAATTGATAGTACTACCTATTCTAACCAAGACGACATAGTTATGTTAATTGACACTTACAGCGAGGCCAACCAAGATATTAAAGTTGGTTTGGATGAAAACAATCTACACAACTTATTTAACGTCGGAATTAAATGGCAAAATGAAGACCAAGATAATAACCAAATGAAAGATTATATCAACAAAATCACTAGCCAAGAAAACTATGCTGATTTTTCTTATCAATACATGACTCAACCGGCTCAACCGGAGGTTCAAAGTCGAGATGAGGTAAGAAATAGTTTGAGGCTTGTAACTCAAAATGGAACCCCACATCAACCAGCAGTTCCGGTACAATTCGAAAGACGCCTCAGCGAGAAAGATTTAAAAATCCACGTTGACTTTGAACAATTGTATTCCTTTGATGAAGAGTTAGGTGGAGACTCATCTCAAACTGCTAACCCTGAAACGTTGTTTGATTATATCCTCCAAAAAAGAGGGATCACAGGAGAAAAGAAACAAAATTTCTCCAAGAAAAACTTAAATCTAATTGTTTTTTATTCCTCGAAAGATAAAGACGGCAATGACCCAGTTAAACCATTAGGAAACGAAGGACCAAGAGGACAAATTGCCCACATGAGACCTCAATCTAAACGTCCACAATCCTCTGGCGGCCAAAAAATTAAAGTCAAAATGACACTAACACAACCACAAGAAAACAATAATACCAACGTACAAACACAATAGTAAGTTGAGTAACAATAGTTTTTTTCTTGAAATAATTTTTCTCCTAACCCCGAAGAGAAAAAATAAGCAGCCAACCCCAAGGGTCCCAAACAGGAACAACTCAACTCTTGCCCCATAACCCCAACTTAAACGCAAAAACCCCTTTTTATTTCCAATGTTAGCCCCAAAAAAAGACTTTATGACAAACCAAAAAGAAAACAAGGGGGCAACCGTTTGGGGTTTTTTTTAGGAAGGAACAAGTAACAAGGAACATATCCAAAAGATTAAAAAAAGAGGTTTTAATTATCTACTCACTTTCATTAAAATTAAATAAAAAAAGGACCTGGGCTTTATATTATTCTTTGTGGCTCTGCTTGTTCTTGCTATTGCCTTTCCCTCGTTCCTTTGCTCAAGGAAATGAGATTTCTGTTATAATCAAAAATCCGAACAATAAGTTCTCCCGTATGTTTAAATCTTCTGGGGGCATAACTATGATTCCCGCTGAAAAAATTAAGATTAAAGTAAGTTTTAACGAAACTGCTTCTAAAAGGGACCATCAAGCTAGTGCATCCAGTTATCAAAGAGCTTTTTATTTTGACCTTTTCTTGGAAGGAAGTAATAGCAGCGACCAACCCAAAGATTTCCTTATTCATTTTAATGCCAACATTGTTTATCAAAATAATATTAACGAAGAAGAAGCAAACACCAAGCAGCAAGACATCCAAACATGGCTCCAAGAACTTTCCAAAGAAGTCCTTGAATACGATATTATCATGGATAAAGATGAAGATTCATTAGAACCCAACGAGAGGGTAAAAAGCCATTACAATACAAATCAAAAAGATTATGATGCTTCAGAAAATCCCGAAATTAAAGTTAGTCAAACCTTATCCCTTCCCTTTAAAGCCCTTAGGGTCACTTTGTCCGCAAGAAAAAAAGCAGCAACTCCGACTCCTCAGCCTAGAAACGGCATTGTTATTAAGATTAATGAGGAGAAGTTAAAGGAATATTTTTTAAAGGGACTATATAACAACAAAAGAAACCAGAACCAAGAAGACCTAGAGGAAGAATTATCAGCAGCAGACAAAGAAGCAGCCATCTTTGAAACGATGGCCAAGGAGCAACAACTTCTGTTACGAGTGGATTTTGATTTAACAGACGCCCCAAAAAAAAGAGAGAAAAAGGACACACCAAATAACATTATTGACAAATCCTCCTTCAAGCCCACAATCATATGGAAACCAAGTAACATTATCCACCAAGCCACCTTCAAGGAATTCCCTGGGCTAAGGATAAAACCTTTTGCCATTGACTTTAAAGACTTAAACCTTTCTCCCAACCAAAAACTGAATGCAGATAACTTTACCCTTGAAGAATTAAAAACTAACTTAGAAAATTATCTTAAAAATGAAGATTTTTTTAAAAAAATTGCGACAAAAACCACCTTCCCTAAACCTCCCAGTTATACTATTACTGAACCTAACACCCCGTTTCGGGAAGGGACTTTGGTGGAGTTAAAAATTGACAGGAATCCTAAAACAGGCTTGTTCGGGTTCCAACTTCAATCTCCTGATGAAACTAATTATGATAGTTATTGCATCCTTAAAGTTAGTGCAGACAAAAATCAAGATAGCAAATACTTAGAGGAATTAAAAACTTTGTTAGACCAAATTGCTAATCCCGCTAAATGCAACCTCGAAGAATTCAAAGAACAAAGCTGGAAAGAAAAAGACGAAGAAAATCTAAAAAAACTGCAACAAGAAGTAACTGAAATCCAAAAAGAATTAGAAGAAGCCAAAAAAAAGCTCAAAACGAAGTTAATGATGAATTTAACGAAGTCGACCAAACGCTAAGTCGAGCTAACAACCAAAAACAACTCGCAACAGTTTTACAAGTTAGAGAAAATGATGTATTAATAGAATTAGTAAACGCCCAAGAAGAAACAGTTAAAAATCGTTTTAAGCAAGTTTTTGCTAATAGATTATATGGAAATAAGAAAGACAAAAATAAAACTTATGAAAAAGAACTAGAAAAAAATTTAACTTTTCAAGTAGGTTGGCTATCTGATGAACAAAAGAAAACCAAAGAAAAAAGAGTTAAAATAACTTCGAAAGAAACTGAAACTACTAAGATGCGGAAAAGGGCAAAAAATACACTAAAATACCCTGACCAAGCCATTTTTTTGCCTTTAAAAACCCAAGCAGATAACAAGGTTGAGAATCTTATCATAAAACTAAAAGATAAACAAAAAGAGTTAGAAAGACGCCAAAATGAAAAAAATACAAAAATAGCTCAGTTAGAAAAATTCCAACAAGAAGCTGCTACTGAAAGCCAGAGCTTGCAGTCTAGCAACGGAACCCCAAAATTCAAGGAAGTTATCTTTTTATACGAAAAACCTGTTTATCAAGCGGAAAGATTTTCTAGTTATTCCGATATCCACCAGGTAGCATTAGTTCAAATCCCTGCCAATATTGACCAATTAGCAGAAGATTACAGCAAAAAGAAAAAGCAGGATTGGAAAAAGGGTGGTGGAGGACAACTCAACCAGCCCAACGAAATCGCAACCTTAGAAGCAAAAATTAACTACATAAAAGAGGTACGCCCTCAAATATGGCAAGAAGTTACTGCCGAATTTAATCAAATAAGTCCAGAAAAATGGGATCATTTGGAACAAAGAATAAATAATTCAGTAGTTTTTAACCCCACAGTCTACCACAGCTACAACTCCCAAATGACAATCAGCTTAGTTAAAACCGAAGGAAACCTTAACAATATTAACCAACTGGAAGTCCGAAAAAACAAAGAAGAAAACGCTATCGTTAACAATTAATTTTTTTTAAAAATAAATAAGAGGTAAGAATTGTCGCAAGAATAGTTAAAAAATCAAATAATAAACTTTTATTTATATCTGTTTTTATCATGTTTATCATAGTCTTAATTACTGTTTTTAGCCTCTTTTTGATTTCCAACAACAATTTTAAAAAACTAAATGAAGAATTAATAAATATTTCTTCGCAAAAAAACTCTCAGTCAAATAAAGATATAGAATTTAATATTGATGAGAAAGTACTTAAGGAAATTGAAAAAAGATTTCAGGTAAAACAATTGGTAGAGCAAGAAATCAATAAAAGAAATCTAAAACCCCAGGAAAACACAAATACTAACGGTACTAGCCAAAGCAGTTCCTCTGAACCGAGCCCAAAATTCGTCCTCCCTGGTTTTGAAGAGGATGAATATTCAGAGCAATTCGAAGCTGTTTATCCTCCGAAACCTGGTTTGGCCAACAAAGATAATGATACAAAATGGAAAAAATATCCGTTTTTCAAACAAATGGTTGGCTTACAAAGCGAAAAAAATAATTTAAAACCTATCATTAAATTTGTTAATAATAAAGAAAATTATCAAGGAATTGGTAAAGTTGAACCACCAGAAGGGGCCTTGTTTTATGGTACTCCCGGAACGGGAAAAACCGTTCTCGCCCAAGCTTTTGCCAAAGAATGCAATTTACCTTTTTTTGAAGTTTCTTCTTCTGTTTTTTCCCAAAAATTCAAAGGAAATGGGGTTCGCATGGTAGAAGCTCTTTTCAAAAAAGCGAGGTTTGTCGCTGACAAGTACAATGGGTGTATTGTCTTTTTAGATGAATGTGAAGAAATTTTTCGAGACTTAGGGACATTGGAAGGCGGATCAGACATTGCTAACGTTGTCAACCAGTTCAAAATTGAATTAACTTCGACGGAAAATAATATTGAAAAGCCGGTTTTATTGTTGGCAGCGACCAATTATGAGGATAAAATTGAGGAAGCTATCAAATCTCGTTTCACTTATCGAATTGAATTTCATGCAGGCGACCAAGAAACTCGTAACGAGCAATTTTTATTTATGGTAAAACAACGAAAAAATCCTTTTAGCGACGAGGCTAAGAGATATTTTAAAGAAGTAATTAATCCCGCTTTAAATAATTTTAATGGAAAACAGGAATATAAAAAAGCTTATCGGACTCTGCTAAACCTTGTAAAAGCTACCGTTACAGTTTTTGCTGATAACAGAGACCCAAAAGATAAGTCACAGCAGCAAATTCAACCTGCACATCTTAAAACATCTTTTTATCAAACTATCTCTCAAAATTTAAGTAAAGTCAACGAATTAGAAAAGGAAACAGGATTTGATAATCTTCAAATGATCCAAAAAAAAACTGAAGAAGACCCAGATTATTCGTAATAATTTTTTTTAAAAAACTAACAACTATCATTCTTTTCCAAAGAGCAGGAGAAAAAAAACACAAAATAATTTTTTCAATTTAAAAAAATTAAAAAAAACACCAAAAAAAAGAACTTTTAAGGTCTTTTTTGGTATACTCTAAATTATTTTAAGGATAAATAATGTCTTTCTTTCGGTTTCGCTTCTTTTTTTAGGAATAGTTAATTTTAATAACAATTCTTCCGAAGAACCATGGATATTTTTTCAAAAGAAAGTCCTTGCCTAATTAAAAATGAACTGAACCCAAAAAAAACCAGTACCACTTTATTGAGATAGTCAGTATATATAATGTTAGAAAATATGTCGAAATAAACAATGTCTTCGTTTTCATTATTAAAATATAAAATAAAACAAAATAAAATTAGCCCATCTTATTTAAAATCACTTTTATAGATGCTGTTTTAGAAGGTATGGTTAAAAATGCCGTCAAGCTTACGTTATATGCAAGTTATTAATGCTGTGTTAGATGCTAATTTTAACCAAAAATCAGATGAAACAAAAAAAACCAAACTTAATAACCCGAATAATGATCAAACTAAATAATACATTTCAACAACCTGATTCATGATAAAAACTAATAATAAAAGTAATGATTTGAGCTAAATAATTTCATAATATATATCATTTTTAATAACAATAAGAGAAAAATATTATTAAAAATAGTTTTTTCTCTTAATTTTATGCATTATAAAATGATATAATATTAAATGTTATTATTAAATTATTTAATAATTTATTTCGAAAAAGTCAATCTTGTTTAAAATATTATTAATATTAAATTAAAATTTATTATTAATAATATTTCTTAATTTATATTTTATTAATTTGTGATTATTTTTATATAACACAGTTATATTTTTTATTTTTTTATATCAATAAAAATAAGGGGTTTTAATTTTCAAAAATGTCTCGTTATACAAATCCAAGTTGGAAAGTTTCACGTCGTCTTGATTATTCTTTGTCTGAAACAGGTAAAGAATTAGCAAGAAAAAATAATAATTTTATTAAATTTAAGAAAAAAAGAAGCAAATTAAGTGATTACGGACTTCAATTAAAAGAAAAACAAAAAGTTCGTTTGTTTTATGGTATTTCAGAAAAACAATTCAAAAGAATTTTTTATAATTCTAGTAAATTAAAAGGAATCAATGGAGAAAATTTTTTAATTTTATTAGAATCTCGTCTAGATAATATTGTTTATCGTTTGAATCTAGCAAAAACTAGAGCTCAAGCAAAACAATTAATTTCTCATGGTCATGTTTTAGTTGATGGTAAAAAAGTAGATATTTGTTCTTATTGTTTAAAACCAGGTCAACAAATTTCTATCAAAGAAAAATCTAAAAATTTATCTATTATCCAAACTTCTTTAGAAAATCATACTAATAACAAAATAGAGTATATTAGTTTAGATAAAAAAAATTTAATTGGTCAATATGTTAGATATCCTTTTAGAAAAGAATTTTTAACAGATATCAAAGAACAATTGATTGTAGAATTTTATAATAAATAAAATAATTAAAAAAAACATTTTGAATAATTTTAAAAATATATTATAACAAATTTCAAATTCATTTATATTTTATTTTAGAAAAAGATTTGATAAATAAAATTAGAATGAATTTAGGAATTTGTTTTATTTTAGATCAGAAATGATTATAATTTTTTTAAATTATATTTTTATAATAATTATTTTTAAAAAATAAAAAAATATTTCAAAAATAAAATAATTCAAAAAAAATTAAATTAAATATTTTTTATATTTTTTTATTTATAAATCGATATCCATTATAAAAACATTTATATGTTTGTTAAAATAATTATTATAAAAATTGAATTTTTAAAAAATTTGAAATAAGTAAAAAGGTTTTTTTATGTTTTCAATGGAAATTATTTTTACAACGTTATTATTTTTATTGTTTTTCTTTTTTGTTTCTTATATTTCTTTTTTGGTTTTTTTTAGTAAATATGAATTTTTAAAAATTATTTATTCTTTTATATTAATAATTGTGTTTTTTGTTTTTATAGAAAAAGTAATAAACACTTATGGACTATCAGGAAGAATACAATGGTTTTCTTTCGATATTCGTCCACCGTTAATGACTTTTCTTATGTTATTCCTGATAATTATAAAAGCACCTTATTTAAGATATCATTTACAAAATTTAAATTTTTGGGGAAAAAATAAACTATTTATCGCTGGAAGCATTAATACTCATCAACAAATTTTAGAAGCCGTGATTGAAATGTCCGAAAAAAAAATTGGAGCTTTGATCACAATTGAAAAAAATAATTCTTTACAACAATTCGCTAAAAAATCTATTTTAATCGATGGCAATATTACTAAAGAATTGTTAATTAATATTTTTATTCCAAATACTCCTTTACATGATGGAGCTGTTATTATCAGAGGAAATAAAATTTTATCCGCTGGAGCTTATTTTATGTTGTCGGATAAACAACATTTTAAGAAAACAACAGGTTCTAGACATCGTGCTGCTTTAGGAATAAGCGAAATAACTGATAGTATGACAATTGTGGTTTCAGAAGAAACAGGCAATATTTCTATCGCTTTAGAAGGTATTTTATTAAAAATGAAAGATATTAATCAAATTACTGAATATTTAGAAGCTTTTATTTTATAAATTCTATTTTTAGATTTTTTTAAAAAAAATAATTCAACTAACTTAAAAGAAAATTAAAAATATTTTTAAGTTAGTTTATTTTTTGTTTATTTAAAACAACTTAATTTTTATTGATTTTTGTTTTTTTATTTCTGATAATATTTTTAGAATATTAGAATAAATATTTTTTTTGAATTATTTTAGATATTTATCAGTTAAATAATTCAAAAAAATGTCTGGATTGATTTTTGTTTGATCAGTCGCTTTAGCTAATAAATCTTGATGATTAAACAAAGAACCATAATTTCTTAAATTTTTGTTTAAATAATTGTTTAATTTAGATAGATTACCTTGTAACAAATCATTTTGAATTTCTGGGTTTGTTTTTTTTATTTGTTCCATTACCATAGAAGCGATAATAGCGCCATTTAAATAACTTGGAAAATATCCAAAACTACCTTGAGACCAATGAATGTCTTGTAAACATCCTAAAGTGTCTGTTGGAGGAACAATTCCTAGATATTGTTCCATTTTTTGGTTCCAAACTTTAGGTAAATCATCTAAGGATAATTTATCATTAATTAAATCTTGTTCAATTTCAAAACGTAAAATGATATGCAAAGGATAAGTAACTTCATCTGAATAAATTCGAACAAAATCAGGTTTTACTTGGTGTGTTTGTTGATATAAATTTTCAAAATTCCACTCAGAAGGATTAGGTAACTGAATATTTTTTTGTAAAAATTGAGTTAGAAATGTTAAAAATTCTTTTGATTTTCCAACTTGTTTTTCCATTAATAATGATTGACTTTCGTGAAAAGCAAAATCAAAAGCTTTCCCAACTGGTTGATTTTTATATAAATTAGGTAAATTTTGTTCGTAAAGGCCATGTCCTGTTTCGTGCATAGTAGCTAAAAAACTATCTAAAAAATTATTAGAATTATAAAAAGTAGTTAAACGGACATCATCAGCGGTACCACCACAAAAAGGATGTAACGATTCATCTAAACGACCTCTTTGAAAATCAAAACCAATTTGTTTCATTATTTTTTTATTCAATTCTTTTTGTTGTTCAATATCAAGTGCGAGTGTTTTTGATGGAGTTTTTTGATTTTTTAAAATTTTTTGGATTAAAGGAGGTAAAGTTTGTTTTAATACATCAAAATTTTGTTTAATTTCAGCAGAACTAACACCTTGGTTATAATCATCCAGTAATGAATCATATAATGATAAACCCTTTTTTTTAGCTTTCAAATGAGCTATTTTTTTTGTATAATTAAGTACTTTTTGCAAATAAGGTTTGAATGATGCGTAATCATTATTTTTTTTAGCGGTTCTCCATGCTATTTCACTTTCAGTTGTAGCTAATAAAAAATCATTTTCTAATTCAGCAGGAATTATTTTTTCATCTTCGATCCTTTTAATAATTTCACGTAAATTAGCTTTTTGAAAAGGATTTAAAAAATCATTTTCTTTTTTTGCTTCGATTAATAGTTGCTCGAGATGCTCGTTTGAAGGTGATAATACTTTTTGTTTAATAATTTGATTAAGATTTATCATTTCTTGTGTACGTCCTTGAGAAGAACCCAAAGGCATATTAGTAGCGACATCCCAACTAAGAATACTTAAAATATTTTCTAGAGTTCCTATTTCTTCGAATATTTGTTCTAATTTTAAATAATTTTTTATCATATTTTTATTTTCTTTCTTGGATTTTTGAAAAATAATTTTTTCAATTTCAATTAATATTATATAACTTTTTGTTTTTTTGTGTTAGAATAAAAAAATATTTAATTATTTTTTTTGAAATTAAATTATTTAATTTATATAAATTATCATTTTATAATAGTTTTTAAAATTGATGTTTTTTTTTTTTTTTATTTGAATTTTTTAAAAAACGATATTAAAAAGGATAAGAATATATTAATTTTTTCCATTTTTATTTTTATAATAGTTAGTTTTAGGTTTAAAATATATAAAATTTCAAAACATTCAAGATATTTTAAAACCAAAAAAAAAGATAAAAAATAAAAATGAAAAAAATTATCAAAAATGTAATTAATATCATTAAAATTAATTTAAACATTAGAGGGTTCGATACAAAATATCAATGTTGATAAATCGTTAATTCATCAAACAAAGATATTTGACTGTTTTTAAAAGAATTTATCAAATTGAAAAGAAATAAAATAAAAAAAAAAAAAAAACAATCGAAGAATTAAAAATATAAAACATTAAATATTCCGAAAACACTAAATAATTAAAGATTGTTCTTTTTTTTATTTTATAAATTTAAATTTTGAAAAAATAAAAATGGTTTTTCAATATAAGTTTAATAATGTATTAAATTAATTGATATCTTTGATGTTAATTTAAAGTTGAGATTTTAATTTTAGAATGGTTTTTTTTAATTTTGAAGTAAAAAGATGATAAATAATTTTTATTTTTTTTTTGGCCATAAATTATTTTTTTGTTTAATTATTTATATTCAACAATTATTTTAAAAAAAGCCAACACAAATAGCCCTCTATATAAGAAAGCAAATTGAATGATCAGATTGTTTTTATATTTTAAAATTAAGAAATAGAATTTCGATAATTAACCTATTTTTCATTTTTTTGTTTAGATTTAAAAGCTTCATGTCCTGGATCATAATCAATAATATAAAAATAATTATTTTCAATAATACAAAATATTATTTCTTTTTGATCTAATGGCAATTTTATTATATTTACTCCTGTAACATTAATAATACTAGGATCAAAAACTTTGAGAATTGTGTTTTCATCAGAAAAAATATTTACATATTCCATTTTTAAAACGTCTTTTACTGTTTTTCCTATAAATTTACTATCTAATTTATAAAGTATATTCTTTAATTTATTTAAATTAATCCCTTTGTTTACCTTTTGATTTAAACTGTAATGAATAATTGAAATTGTATTTTTCGTGTTCTTTTTAAAAACTATAACAAAAAAAATTCATTTTGCCATATTTTTCTAGCACATATTCTATTATTTCAATATGTTGAGTGTTTAATTTAGAATTAATTTCTTGCGGAATAACGTTTTTAATAATTTGATTTCTATTTTGTTTCAACATTAAATATAATTCTGGAAAAAATGGTCCATAATTCCAAGCTTCAATTACTGTGTTAAATAAAAGTTTATTATGCTGTATTAAATATTTTGAATAAATATAAAAAATTAACTTTTGAAATTTCATATGTGTTATTTCATATTTTTCAGAAAAATTTTCAATAATATAGTTAGCGATATCAAAAATGTTAATTTCACTATTTAATTTTTGTTTCATTTAAATTCTCCTTAAAGAAACAAGTTTTAATTCATAAAAATTGAACCAAACTATTTATTACTTTTATCATAACATAAAAAAATAAATTGTAAACAAAAAATAAAAAATAAATTTTTTTATTTTTTTTAAAATTTTTAAAAGAAAAAGAAAGGCATAAAGAAAAGAAAAAGAACCAAAAAGAAAAGAAATTATAAAGAAAAGAAATTATAAAGAAAAGAAAAGAACATTTACATTTACATTTTTTTAAAAAAAGGGGTTTGAACCATCTTTTTGATACTTTTAAAGAAAAAAGTTTTAATTCATAAAAACTTTGAACAAAAATATTTATTACTTTTATATTAACACAAAAAAATAAAAAAAGAAAAAGCATAAAGAAAATAAAAAATTTAAATTAAATTTTAAAAAAAAATAATTAAAAAGATTTGTTTTAAATATTATTGTCTCACAAGAAAATATTGAATCATAAAAAACTTTAAAAAAATATCAAATTTTAACAATTATTCAAAAATAATAGGAGGATGAATATATACTAATTTTTAATTATTGTTTCTTTTTAAGTGCCGCTTTTTGGGGCAGACCCCGAAATCATCACATATAGATAACACCAAAAGATATTTCATTTAAATAATTCAAAAACTTTTTCAATAAATAATTATTACAAAATAATATGATTTTAAATAAATAATAATTTTAATCATTAAAAAAGAACCTCAATACATGAAGTTCTTTTTTAATGATTAACTAATCTAAAAATCATCATTATAATTAGTTGATATCAAATCAATATTATTTTTTTTTATCTTCTTTCGTTTTAGAAGAAGATGCTCTGTCTTCTGTTTTCGCTTTTTCCATTAAACTTTTAACCATTTCAGGATTTGATAACATAGCTAAAATCTTGTTTCTATCTTCTGTAGAAAGTTTATCTAATTCACTTATAAATTCATTCATTTCTTCTTTCGTTACTTCTCTTTCGTTTGCATCAACTATTTTTTTGCCTTTGTTAGTATCTCCTTTACGAGGCATCGCCATTAAATTATTACTACTAAAAATAACCAAAAGCATTAAAAATAAATAACAAAAAAATAAAAAATTCATATTTCTTAATTTAAGCATTATTATTACCCCTTATTTTAATTTTTTTTGTATTATGTTCTTCCAAATTTATAGTATATTTTCTTATTTTTTATATTTTTAGTTATATTTTATAAAATATTAATTAATAATTATTTGTTTTTCATAATTGATATCATAAGAAAAATTTTTCATTTAAATTAATACTATTGCAAATAAAAATAATAATCTTTTTATATCATCAATCTTTAATCTCCTTTGTATTATTTAGAAAAAACAAATATTATATTTAACTAGTTATCACAAAAAATTTAAGAAAAACATCTATTTTTTCTTAAAAATATAATATCATATTATTTTAATTAAGTGTTATTTATATGTAAGAAATTTATAACATCAAATAATTATCTACAATATAGCTATATTTATATACAAAAATAAATTATCAAAAAATACAAAAGTTTTAAACAAATAGAAATTTTGTTAATGGTTTGAACTATTTTGTTGAAGTATAATTTTTAAAAATTGATTTCAAATTTTATTTTTTTATTATTTTCGTAATTAGTTTTAATACAAAATTACCAAAAGAAAATAAAAAAGAAATTACATTTACATTAATAGCGATATTAAAGAAAAGAATTGAAATATTCAAATTTTAAAGTTGCAAATTGAAAAAAATAAATAATTTCTAACCTAAGTGTAAAAGATTATTATCTTAAATTAAATAAATAAGATAGAAAATAAAAGATAAAAAAAGTTTTTGGAAAGTATGTTTTAGTAAAACATAGGGAGGTATGAACCAAACCATCAAAATGGTACTTTTAGGAAGTCCCAATTTAAAGTCAAATTATTTATTAAAAAAAATAAATAGTTTAACTTTTTTTATTGGATTAAGAATAAAAAAAAGTCAAATGAAAAAAAATAAGGAGTTTTAAAAAATGCTAAAAAAAATATTTGAAATTGAAAAAATTTTTACTTTTCTTCAAATTCACAAAACTAATTTTAAAATTTATTTGTTTACCCAAAAGACTAATTATAATATTTTTTTAAAAGTGCTTTATTTAAATTATGCGGATGTTCCGAAAATAGAAGATTTAGTAAAAAAAACATCTGAACCACCTTTTATCATTCAAAATCGACCTCATTTAGAAAAAAATATTTTTTTGATGAAGAGAAAAAAATATTATTTCTTCAAAATGTGGTAGTGGTGGAAGAAAGTTTAGCGGAACAAGTGAGTCAAGAATTATTTACCGGTTCTTTTTTTTATGAAAAAAAAGTTCTTTTTATCGAAAATCTTTCTTTAGTTTTTTCAAAAAAAAATATAAAATTTGATTTTATAATAGATTTCTTCACTAAACCCAATGAAAATA
>NZ_JBGGGR010000053.1:0-29300 GCF_041276565.1 'Camptotheca acuminata' phytoplasma | reverse complement strand
TATTTTCATTGGGTTTAGTGAAGAAATCTATTATAAAATCAAATTTTATATTTTTTTTTGAAAAAACTAAAGAAAGATTTTCGATAAAAAGAACTTTTTTTTCATAAAAAAAAGAACCGGTAAATAATTCTTGAGCGATTTTTTTGGTTTCCTGAATGTAATTATTTTCGTCAAGAGAAAAAAATAAAAACTGATAATTTTTTATTTGACAAATTTTTTTGATTTCTTTTTTTTCTTCTTCAATAAAAAACTTCTGATAATTAAGTAATAAATTTAAATTATGATTAAGCTCCAAAATAAACTCCTTACTATGTATTTTATGTGTTTATAAAAAAATAACAAAAATTATTTTAAAATACGAGGATGATATTGAAAATAAACTTTTTTTAAATATTTTTGACTGATATGAGTGTAAATTTGGGTTGTCGAAATATCTTTATGGCCTAAAATATTTTGTAGTGTACGTAAATCTATGCCATTTTCTAATAAATGAGTAGCGAAAGAATGTCTTAAGGTATGAGGTGAACATTTAATATTTAAATTAGCTTTTTTAGCTATTTTTTTAAAAATTTTAAAACAACCTTGACGTGATAAACTTTCTCCTTGATTATTTAAAAAAACCCAAACACTTTTTTTATTTTTTAAAAGTGTACCACGACCTTTTTGTAAATATTTTTTTAATATTTTTAAAGAATAAAGAGTAACTGGAACAACTCTTTCTTTAGAACCTTTTCCTGTGACGATAATATAAGATTGTTTTTCGTATATATCTGATAATTTTAAATTTAAAATTTCAGATATTCTTAAACCTGAGCCATAAATTAATTCGAATAAAGCTTTATTTCTCAAAGAAATGACCGTATTTTTATCCGAAATACATTTTAAAAAATGAAAAACTTCTTGTGAAGATAAAACAGAAGGTAATTTTTTTGTTATTTTCGGTGTTTTTAAAATAAAAGCGGGATTATAATATATTTCTTTTTCTAAAATCAAAAAATTATGAAATTTTTTGATTACGATAATTTTACGTGCTAAGCTGGTACTGCTGATTTGATATACCATGCTAATATTTTCTAAAAACAAAGAAATATCTTTTTGAGTTATTTGTTTAGGATGTTCTATTTTTAAATCCACAGTGATAAAATTTAAATATTGTCGAATGTCACTTAAATAAGATGTAATTGTATTACTAGATAATAATAATTCATTTTTAAGATATGATTCAAAATTTAATATAAAATTTTTCATTCCAAAAATTTAAACTTTCTTTCAACTCTAATTTATAAATAGAAAACAAAATAACTCGAAATTATAATAATTAAAAAAAATAAATAACCTCAACCAAAAATAAAATTCTTTTGAAAAATAAAAGATATTAATTTAGTTATAATTATTTATTTTTAAAAAATTGAATTAAATAAATATATGACACAAAAAGTAAATCAAAAAATGAAGGTGATGATTTTTAAAAAATAAAAAAATATAATTAATTTATCTAGTATGACAGAAATCTATTTTATTTTTTAAAAAAATTTTCACAACGATGACATAAATCATCTGGATTTTTATTTTCTATTACGTTCCAACATCTCGGACATGAATGACCTGAAATTTGTACAATTTCCATATCTAAATTAGTATCGCTTATGATTTCCATTTTAGAAACAATAAATAATTGATGTAATTTACTTTTGATTTCTAAATTTTCTAACATTTGGATATATTCTCGTGGTAATTTTAAAATAATTTTCGCTTGTAAAGATTTATTAATTGTTTTGTCTCTTCTAGCTTCTTCTAATTGTTTGAGCGCTTTTTCTCTCAAAACAAAAAATAATTTATAATCATTTTCTATTTGTGAAAAGTTTTGTTGTTGAAATTGGAAATCCATCATTTGTTTTTGAATTTCTTCTTGAGAAGGAATATGTTCTAAATAAATATCTGCTTTTTTCTCCATAGAATTTAAATATTGATAGATTTCAGAAGTTGTATGAGGAATAATAGGAGTTAATATTTTTAAACAAGAAATTAAAATATCATATATATTAGATTGAATAATATTTTTCTCTTTATTATTTGGTTTTTCGATATACAAAATATCTTTTCCGTAATCAAGATAAAAAGCACTCATTTTATTCACGATAAAAGGATATAATAAACTCATTATTTTTTCAAAATTATAATCTTCATAAAATTTAATAACTTGTGAAAAAATATTTTGGAATTCTAAAAAAAATAATTGATGAAATAATGTTCTTTCAGAAAAAGGAATATATTTTTCTTGAGAAGGATCAAAATTATTTAAATTCCCCAACATAAAACGAAAAGTATTTCTTATTTTTTTATATTTTTCTTCTATTTGTTCTAAAATAGCTTTGTCTAATCTCACATCAATATTATAATTAACGCTAGCAACCCATAATCTTAAAATATCCGCTCCTTTTTGTTTAATGATTTGTAAAGGATCAACAACATTATTTAATGATTTGCTCATTTTTTGACCTGAACCATCTAAAACAAAACCATGCGTAATAACTTTTTTATAAGGAGCCTTTTGGAAAGTTGCTATTGAAGTTATTAAAGAAGAATTGAACCAACCACGATATTGATCAGCTCCTTCTAAATAAACATCAGCGGAATCTAAATTAGGAAACATTTTTTTGAAAACGCTATAAGAAGTTCCAGAATCAAACCAAACATCTATAATATCTTTTTCTTTCGTGAAAATATTGTTAGGACTTTTGTAATGACGATAATTAGGAGGTAATAATTGTGAAGCGTCCCATTCAAACCAAATATTTTTACCATGTTTTTCGAATAAATCGGCTACATGTTCAATAACTAAATGATCTAAAATAGGTTCGTTATTTTCTGTATAAAAAATAGGAATTGGAGTTCCCCAAACTCTTTGACGACTAATAACCCATTCTTTTCGATCTTTAATCATATTAAACATTTTGATTTCGCCCCATTTAGGAAACCATTCAACATTTTTAATTTCTGATAATAATTGATCTTTAATTTTATCAATGTTTAAAAACCATTGTGGGATAGCTAAAAAAATAACTGGTCTTCTAGTTCTTTCGTCGTGTGGATAAGAATGTGTTATTTTTTCAGATAACATTAATAAATTATTGTTTTTTAAATCATCGATAATAGAGATATTCGCTTCGTCATAAAATATATTTTGATATTTTTGAGCGTTTTCGTTCATAAAACCTTTTTTATTAACAGCTAACAAAATATCTAAATTATATTTTTCACTTAATAAAAAATCATCAAGACCATGACCTGGTGCTATATGAACTAATCCTGTTCCTTCTTTATCTGAAACGAAAGTATCTAAAACTACTTTTCCTTTATGTTCGAACAATTTATTTTCGTATTCTAAACCTTTAATTGTGTCTCCTTTAAATTGTTTAATAATTTTTACTTGTTCCCAATTAAATTTTTTTTTCAAATTTTCTAAAACAGAAGCACCGACGATATATCTATTGTTTTTTACTTGAATCAATTGATAATCTTTTTCTGGATTAACACAAACAGCCACATTAGCGGGTAAAGTCCAAGGTGTCGTAGTCCAAATTATTAATTGAGCATTTTGAAATAAACCTTGAGTTAAAACAGGAAAAAGAAAAAAAATTGAAAAAGATTCTTTATTTTTGTGTTCTATTTCAGATTCTGCTAAAACAGATTCTAAATAAGGAGACCAATAAACAGGTTTTAATTTTTTAAAAATTAAATTATTAGCGATCATTTTTCCAAAAATACGAATTTCATCAGCCACAAAAGAATTATCTAAAGTCAAATAAGGTTTGTCCCATTGGCCTAAAATCCCTAATCTTTGAAACATTTTTTTTTGTTTTTCCATGAATCCCAAAGCTATATTTTTTGATTCTTCTTTGAATACCTGTGGAGAAGTTAATTTACTTTTAGGAAATTTTTTTAACACAGCTGTTTCGATAGGAAGTCCGTGGCAATCCCAACCAGGAACATAAGGAGAATAATAACCTTGCATTGTTTTAAAACGTATAATAAAATCTTTTAAAATTTTATTTAAAGCATGCCCAATATGAATGTTACCATTCGCATAAGGAGGACCATCATGAAAAACAAAAGAAAGATTATTTTTGTTTTGATTTAAAACTTGAGAATATAAACCAATACTATCCCAATGACCTTCTATTTCGTTTTCTTTTTGACTCAAATTGCCCCTCATGGGGAAATCTGTTACAGGCATATCTAAAGTATCTTTATAATTTTTTTTTATCATATTTTTTCGCCTTCTTGTTTTATAAAAATAAACAATTTATCATTTTTAGTTTTTGATATTATTTTATTTTTCATTACAAAAAATTTATAATTTTAAAATATTTGAATCTAATAATAAAATTATAAAAAAATTATTTAGTAACATTAAAATGAAAAATAATAATGTCTCCATCTTGAACTAAATAATTTTTTCCTTCTAATCTTATTTTTCCGTTTTCTTTAGCTTTAGCTACACTTTGAAATTGAAATAAATCTTCATAATTGCAAACTTCTACTTTAATAAAACCTCTTTCAAAATCACTATGAATAATTCTACCACATTCAGGAGCTGTCATATTTTTTAAAAAAGACCAAGCTTTTGTTTCTGTTTTGCCTGCGGTAAAAAAAGTTTGTAATCCTAAAAGATTATAACTACTTTGAATAATCTCTTGTAAAGCATTTTGTTTTAAATTATAAATTTTTAAAAAATTTTGTTGTTCTTCTTCGCTTAAAATAGATATTTCTTTTTCTAATAAAATACAAACAGGAATGATTTTTCTGTTTTGGCTTTCGCTATATAATTTCATTTGTTGAAAAAATAAATTATCTTTTAAATTTAACAAATCTTTTTCTTGAAAATTACATATATAAATCATAGGTTTTAAAGACAATAAGTTAAAATTTTTGATAATTTTAGATTCGTGAGAATTTAAATTGATGGAAGAAATAGTATTATTTTCTAAACTTATTTTGATTTTATTTAATAATTCAGATTCTTCTAAAAATTCTTGTTCTTTAAGACTTTTTTTTTGTTTATTTAATTTCGCTAAACGTTTTTCAATTTGTTCTAAATCAGAAAGAATCAATTCTGTTTCAATAATATCGCTTTCTTCTGTAGGGTTAACTTTTTCGTTAACATGCATGATATTAGGATTTTCGAAACATTTAACAACGTGACAAATAGCGTCCACATCTCTAATATTTCCTAAAAATTTATTCCCTAAACCTTCGCCTTTGGAAGCGTTTTTAACTAAACCTGCAATATCTATAAATTGAATTTGTGTTTTAACAACTTTTTGTGATTGAAAGAGTTTCGCTAAAAAATGTAAACGTTCATCATCAACAGATGCGACTCCCACATTAGGTTGAATAGTAGCGAAAGGGTAATTAGCTTCTAAAACATTCATATTAGTTATAGCGTTAAATAAAGTTGATTTTCCAACATTTGGTAATCCGATAATTCCGACTTTCACAATTTTTTTTTCTTAACCTTCTCAAAATAATTAAATTATTATACCATATAAAGACTGTATAAAAATTTTAACATATATTTTATATTTTTATAATAAATTTGTCCTTGTAAAAAAATAAAAAACATCCAAATATATTTTAATTTAATTTTTGATCTAAATTTTTGTTAAAAATATTTTTATAGCGAAAATAAAAAAAATACCATTTGAAAAATGATATTTTTTAAAAAAATAATTATTTATCATTAATAATATCAACTGGTTTTTTAAAAGACCACTTGTAAATAATAAAAGAAGTAAAACTAACAGAAATAATAAAAATATAAACAAAAATAAATAAATTCATTAAAAGGTTTCTTATGAAAGGATGAAATGATAACTGTGGAAACATTAACCATCGAGAAATATTTGTTATCTCAGAATTCTTTTGAGGATCAAGCATTTCGTCAAATCCCACTTTTGTAAAATCGTCGATATTAACAAAAATTTTTTCCCATGAAGAAAAATTTGGTATTTCACTCATTTTGAAAGTTTGAAACAAAATAGGACTTAAATCGAATGTAAAAGTTGGAAAAATGAAAAAGACAACTAAAAAATACATAAAAAAGACTAAAAGAGTTTGTGCAATAACAAAAATGAAAATTTCAAAAATAAAAATTTTACTAATAGTGAGACTATTAGCTCCTAAAGCTCTTAAAATACCCATTTTCTATTCTGGAATATTATTTTTTATTTGTTCTAATTTAGGAACAATTCCTTTAAATGTTAAAATTAAATTTCTAAAACCTGAAAATGACAAAAACATAGCAACAATAGTAGTAACCAAAGTAGCTAAAAAAAGAAAAAATTTCTTGCTCTTGAAACTTTGAAGAGCTGTTTTAAAAGTAAATTTAAAAGAAAGACGAGATGAAAAAGAATTAAAAGGAATTTTAGTAGGCAATAACTTACTTTTTCATCGGTAGAAATAAAATTTTCTTCCAAAGGATTTTTTTGAAGTTGTTCTTGATAAGTTTTCATCATATCAGCCGTCACAACTTGGCCTTCTTTAAAGATTTGTTTGTCTTTTTTAGATATTTTATTTTCTGGCAGACATTGTAAATCAGATTCAATTTTACCATCTTTTAAACTAATAATTCGACCAGCGTATTTATAAGAACTTTCCATATCATGAGAAACTACAATAATTAATTTATTTTGTGCTAACTCTTTTAATAAATCAAAAACTTGAGTAGTAGTTTGGCTATCCAGATTTCCTGTTGGTTCATCCGCTATAATAATCTTAGGATTTTTTATTAAAGCTCTAGCGATGGCGATCCTTTGTTTTTGACCACCAGACAACTGATTTATTTTCCTAGTTGAAAAACTAAGGTTAAGAACTATTTGTTTTAATAAATTTTCTACAACAACCATATCTGGTTTTTGTTTTTGTAGTTCCAAATGTAAAACGATATTTTGTAAAACATTTAAATCTTCCAAAAGATTAAATTCTTGAAAAATATAACCAATCATACCATTAAGATAATCATCTAATTTTTTTTGAGAAAAATCAGTAATAATTCGATCTGATAATTTAATAGTTCCTTCGCTTTGTTTATCCATCCCAGTTAATAAATTGAGTAAAGTAGATTTACCTGAACCAGATTTACCAACAATAAAGCACATGCCTACATCAGGTAATTTAAAAGAAATATCTTGTAAAGCACGAGAAACAACTGATTTAGAAACATAATTTTTTCTTAAATTTTTAATTGTAAACATATTGCGAACTTAATGTGTCCTTTTAAATTTTTAATTTATAAATTTGTATTAAAAAATATAAAAGATAGAGAACTTTTTTTACTTTTTAAAGAAAACAATATTTCTTATTTGCTCTAAAAAACTGAAATAAAAAAATGAGTTAATCATAAATTATTTTGGATATTGCGAAAACTAAAAAATCCAAAATTACTTATTAATACTTTTAATATAACACAAAAAAACAAATGTAAACAAAAAAAATAATTTTTTTATTTTGGTTTAAAAAACGCTTTTTTTTATGTTAACATGAAAATAATTAATAAATAATTTTGATTTTTTTCAAAAAATTAAGTTTTTTGAATCAAAAATGAAACTTACAAAGTATTTTCTTGTTGTTCTGTTCAAGAATGATTAAATAAAAAACAAGCAACCAAATGGAGTTAAAATTATGTTAAAGCTAGAAAATTTATCTTGTTATGATAATAATCAAGAAGTTATTTTAAAAAACTTATCTTTTGGATTTCCTGAAAAAGGATTATTTGTTATAACAGGAGATAGAAGAAGCAAAAAAATTTTATTTGATTTTTTGACTTATCAAAAAAAACAGACATCGGGATACCTTTGGATAAGCCAAAAAAACACTCAATTGTTTACTCACAGCGACATCGCTTTTTATTATAATTTTGTCTTGGGTGTTTTGTCTTCTGAAGAATTTTTTTTAATTGATGAGTTAGGTGTCAAAAGTAATATTGAAATTTATTTAGAAATCCAAAATCAAAATTTTAATACTAAACAAATTAAAGAAATTTTCAAAGAAGTTGATTTATTAGAAGAAATAGAATTAGATAGCTTGGTTGAAGAAATTAAACAACGAACAAAAACAAAAATTGATTTTAGCGATTTTAATGTTGAAAAATTGTCACATTATTGTTGCTTTTGAACCAGCACAAAATAGTAACACTAAAACTAAAAAAACATTTTTTAATCATTTAAACAAACTTTCTCAAACTAAATTAGTAATTGTCTTTACGAATGATATTAATGAAATCCATACATTAATAGAAAAGCAGTTGATAATTCAAAAAAATGGTTTTCAAATCAATAAAACAATAAATTATCATAACCAAATCAAAACTATCCCGTTAAATAATTATTTTAATTTTGAAGAAACTAAACAATTATATTTAAAAAAATCACATCATCTATCTGATGAATTAACCAAATCTTTATCTTGGTTTTTATTTGATTTTTGTCCATTACCTTTTGAATTGAAATTTTTAGCTACTTTTTTACTTCGTTTTCGTGCTCCGTTAATATCATGTCTTTATAAAACTTTATTTGCTATCACAACTTTTTTTATTATCTATTTTTTTTATTCTCCAAGTATTTTTTTTGTTTGCTTGTTATCTTTCTTAATATTATTGGTTCTCTTGCCTGTAACATTTTTATTTTTTTCTTTTTGGCATAGATTAGAAATCAAACATACGTCAATATTAAATAAAAAACATTATTAAATAAAAAACATTTTTATAATTTACAAAAATAGGTATAAATAAATCTGATTTGGCTAAAATTTTACAAATAGATACTTATCAAAGTTTGGTAATCGGAATTAACTACTGAAACAGCTTTTAATTTGATTTTATTACCTTTATTGATAACTATTTTATATAAAACAATAAAATCTTTTTTAAGTAATATAAATCCTATTTTTATTTTATTGCCTTTAACATTAATTTTTTTATTAACTCCTTTTATTGTTGTTCCTTTGTTGATTAAACATATAGTTAAAAAACGAATCGTAAAGGATGTTTATCAAAAATATTACATTTATTTATAATTTTTTAAATAATATGATTTATATTTGATTCGATTTTTATATATTGTCTTTTTGTCTTTTCAATAATTGTATCTATTAAAAATTCATTTAATAGATTTGTAATATATTTTTTAGTTATTTTTTAAAACGAACTTAAGATAAATATAAAAATTATTTTGTTTTCTAATTAAGTTTAATTTTTAAAATAGAATAAATTTTTGAAAAATAATTTAATTATTCATTTCAATAGGCAATTGTGATTAAAGATACTTAAAATAATACAAAACCATCAAGAGATAAAAAAATTGTTAATCTAAATATATTTTCATTATTTAAACCAACATATTTTGTAAAAAATATTTTTTTTGTTTTTCATAATTATTTAATATAACTGTTTCTGATTCTATTTTTTCATCTAATAAACTTAAAAATTGAGCGATTTTTTCTTGTTCTTTAATATCTGAAATTAATTTAATTTTAAAATTTGCTAAAGAAATGTGAGAAATATTTTTTAAACCTGTTCCTTGACCTAACATAGCTAATTCTTTTTCGTGTTTTTTTAAATAATGATATAAATAAAGATAATTCAAAATATGATTTGAAGAATTAGTTAATTTAAATGCATGAGCACCACACCAAAAAGGTTTTTTATGATAAAAAACATAACCAACACTACCGCCTTGTGACTAATGGTAATAGTATTTTTTGAAGTATTAAATTGGTCATAAAAACCAGAAGGATTTACGCCACCATTTATGACATAATATTGTCCATTAGTTATAAATGTAGTTTTATTTAGTTGTTGACCTTTTTTTTATTTCAACTAATGCTTTTAATCTATATTCTTTTTGTTCTCCTTTGAACTCTGGAAATCTCAAAGGGGGCATCTTTGAGATTAAGACAGACAAAATATTTTTTTATTTAAAAAGAATTGTATTTACGAGTATTTATTTGTGTTTTTTAATTGAAATTTTAAAAATTTTATGTTATTATATTCAAATTAATAAGTAATTTTTCTTTTGGAAAAAATATAATTGTAGGTTTAAATGAAAAATATAAAAGCAAAGATTAATCCTCAAAATAAATATGAATTAATCATACAAGAACCAGCCGATGCAAACGACACAATCAATCTCCAAAAATGTGAAATCGATTGGATAGAATTAATTCAAATAGATAAGTTGCAAGAAATGAAACAAAACTGGGAAAAGGAAAAACTTCAATTAGAAAACCTTTATAAAGACCAAGTTAATAATTTGAAAATCGAAATTCAAAAACAAAAAAATATATTTGATACTCAAATAAGAGACAAAGAAGAAGAAATTAAAAAATTAAAAAGAGAACGTTTTGATAATATTAAATTATTGGGCGAAGAATTAGAAAAATGGTGCAACAACGAAGTAGAACAACACCAAATGTTTATTTTAGATTATGTAGATTGGTTCAAAGATAACAAAGAAGAACAAGGACATAAAGGAGATTATATTTATAAAGTATATCTAAACGAAAATAAATTAGAAACTGAAATATTAACATCCGCTATGTTAGAAATGAAGACAGAAATAAAAAACGAAAATAGAGCTAAAAAACAAAAAAACGAACAACATTTTAAAAAATTAGATACAGATAGAAAAAATAAAAATCTTGAATTTGCGATTTTAGTCAGCGAACTAGAATGGGAACAAGAGAATGATTTGCCAATTAAAAAAGTGAAGGAATATGACAAAATGTATATTGTAAGACCTCCTTATTTAACTACTTTTTTAAGTATTATCACAGCTTTAGCTAACAAATACAAAGAATTAATTGTTAAAAATAAAATAGAAGAATTAAAATTTGAAAATCAAAAAAACATTTTAAATCTTTTCGAACAAATGAAAAATGAAATTTTAAATAACTCTATTGAAAAAGTAAAAAAGAATTTAAGCCAAATATCAGAAGAAAACGCTTTAATTATAAAGGCAGGAAATAATATTTTAGAATATACCGAAAAAATTCAAAAAAAAATTAAGAATATCCAAGAAGTTCATTTTCAAACAATAATAAATAAAATAAATAATTTTAAAATTCAAAAGATAACTGAGCAAATACAATAAATTAAATAAATATATTTAATAAAAAAATTTGATTAATATAAATAAAAATAGAAAGGTGAAAAGATAAAATGCAACAAAAAAATCAACAAAAAGAAAAATGTTTTGAAAAAGAATGGATAGAATATTTAAGTAAAATTGGTTATGAAAATTTAGGTTCAATTAATGAAAAACAGTTACTTGATAACTTCAAAATACAAATTGAAAAATTAAATGCTAACGTTTTAAAAAATAAACCTTTAACTGAGTCTCAATTTGATGAATTAACAAGAGAATTATTTGCGAATACATTTTATTCAAGAGATTCAAAAGGTTTTTTGGATATTCTCAAAAATTAAGAGATGTGATTGTTATTAAAAATGAACAAAACAAAAACCAAATATCTTTAAAACTTTTTAATTCTTATGATTATTCAACTAATAAATTTCAAGTTATTAATCAAATACAAGTAGTTCGACCAAAAAATTTTAAAAAATTTAAACGTTATGATATTGTATTGTTGATTAATGGTTTGCCTTTGGTTCTTATTGAATTAAAGAATATGGATGTTAAAATTTCTGAAGCTTTTGAACAAATAAAAAACAGTTATGTTCCCAATTTCAAAACTTTATTTAATTATGTTCAATTTTTTGTTGTTTCAAATCAAAAAGAATTATGAAGAACAACTAGAAGACGCCATTAAATCAAGATTTACATATCGTGTTGAATTCGTCGCCGGCAATGCCAATGTTAGAAATCAACAATTAAATTTTATGATAAAACAAAGACAAAATCCTTTCAATGAAGAAGCATTAGAATATTTTAAGAAAGTTTTAAATCCTTCGTTAGATTTATTATCAAAAAAAGAAGAATTCAAAAAAGCATATAGAACGTTAGAAAACCTTTTAAAATCATCAGTATCATCTTTTGTTATTTCCAGAAATGAAAATAACGAACCTCACGAAATTCAAGCTTCTAATATAAAAGCCGCTTTTATAGGGACTATCTTAGAAGGTATGGATAAAAAAACAATTTTAGAAAAATTAGAAAATATTAACAAAACACAAGAGTTAGATAATCAAGGTTATATTCTTCAACAAGACGAAAGAACCAAATTAGAAGCGAGAATCAAAGTTTTAGATAAAATCGAAGAATTAGAAAAAGCAAACAATTTAATCATTCAAGCTTACACTCCAAAAATCACACAAGAAGACCCTAAATTTCGATTCTAACAAACCAGAAGAAAAGCCAACTCGAACTAAGGAAAATACCAACAAAGGAGGTGATTTAAAATGATGACTAAAAGACCTTTATTTGATGGAACTTTATTATATACTGATTATTTAAAAGATGATTTTAATGTAATTTCAATTGGAGTTAGCGGAGAAAATCCTAAAGAGATGAAAATTGATTTTTTTCTTTGGTTACAAAATAATTTGCATTATTCGCATATTCAAGACCTAAATTCTTTTTATAAGTTTAGTAGAAATCGAAAAATTAATCGAAAAAAAAGCATCCAATATCAGAAGACAAATTAATTAAAAAAGCTATTGAGTACAATGAAGAATTGCATAATTATAAAATTTCTGAAACAGAAAGATGTACATTCGTGAGTATAATTTTGGTAGCTTTACAAGATAAATTATTTCTCAAAACATATAAAGAGTATACAAACAAAAATAATAAAGAACTTTTAAATCACTTATATACAGCTTGTCACAGAGTATTAACTGAAAACAAGTTGGATGATTCAAAAATAAACATTATTTTATCAGAATATAAAAAACTACAACATAAAAAAATATTAATTGATGATAAAATTACTAAAAATCAACAACAAATTAATAATACTATGTTACAAGATTTTATTAATAAATTTAAAGAAGATATTTTGCCTTTTGTCAATGAAAAGAAATTTGATATTTTGGGGCGTTTTTATACTCAATTTATTAAATATGTAGGAAAAGAAGCTAGTTTAGGATTAGTATTAACTCCTCCTCATATTACTAATTTTTTTACCAAATAGCCGAACTTACTGAAGATATTATTGTTTTAAGATCCATGTTGTGGGACAGGAGGGTTTTTGATTGCAGCTATGAATTATATGGTAGATAAAATAGGAAACGGTAATAATTCAAAAAAACAAGAAATCAAAAAAAATCAATTGATAGGAATCGAAATAAAAGAAGATATGTTTACTCATGCTTGTTCAAATATGATGATGCGAGGAGATGGCAAAAGTCAAATTTATCATGGTGATTGTTTCGACCAAAAATTAAAAAACGAAGTTAAAAAACAAAAACCTAATGTTGCTTTTTTAAACCCTCCTTATCATAAAAATAAAGAAGATCAGTTAAAGTTTATAGAAAATGCTTTAGAATTAATTGATATTAATGGCAAGGGAGTCGCAATTTGTCAAATGTCCACGGTAGTCGGTAATAAAAAAGGAATAGCCGAATTAAGACGTCGTTTGTTGAATAAACATACTTTAGAAGCTGTTTTTTTGATGCCTGACCAATTTATTTCATCCAGTGGGTGTAGTTTTCTTGTATTTTAGTTTTGACCGCTCATAAACCTCATGATATTTCTAATAAAGAAACTTTTTTGGGTATTTTAAAGATGATGGATATGTTCACGGTAAAAATAAAGGTCGGATAGATCAAAAAAATTTATGGAGCGGTATTCAAGAAAAATGGTTAGAAACTTATAAAAATCATAAAAATATTCCGGGTTTATCTGTTACTCACAAAGTAAAAGCAGAAGATGAATGGTGTGCTGAAACGTATATGAAAACTAATTACAATACTTTAACTGAACAAGATTTTATTAAAAAAATGAAAGAATTTTATTGCTTTGAATTTTGTAAATGAGAAATATGATGAAATTAATTAAATTATCAGATTTATTTTAGAACTTAACGCTATGACACTAGACAAAAAAAAGGAATTCCTTTTGTTTCTTGTACATCTCAAAATAACGGAGTATCTGCTTATGTTAAAATAATAAATGAAATTTCTCCTAACCCTCCGAATACCATTTCTTTTAGCGCAAATGGTTCTATTTGTGAAGCTTTTTTACAAAAAAAACCTTATTACAGCGGCAGAGATTTATTTTTTTTAAAAACCCAAAAATGAATTATCCGATGAGCAAATGTTGATTTATTGTGTATATTTAAAAGCTAATAAATATAAATATTCTTATGGAAGAAAAGCCAATAAAACATTTAAAGATTTTTTAGTTCCTAATTTAGATGAAATCAACAAAAAAATACCTCATTATAATGTTGAAACTCCTAGTTTTAAATATCATATTATAGTCAAAAATTAAATTTAAAAAATCAAAAATGGAAATTTTTTAATATTCAAGATATTATCGTTAAATTGGAGATAGGTAAAGAAGCCACTAGCGATTTAACAAAAGGCAATATTCCTTTGATAAGTTATAGCAAAAAAATAATGGAGTAAATAAATTTGTAGATAAAGGCAAAAAACTCTTTAACCCTAGTATTACAGTAGCTAATGGTGGTTCTGTAGGAAGCGCTTTTTATCAAACTTCACCATTTTATACTTTGCCTAATGTGACCGTTTTGAAGATAAAAAATCTTAATGTGTATATTGCTCTTTTTATTATAACTATTATCGAAAAAGAAAAATACAGGTTTAATTACAGTAGACAATTGAACAATGAAAAAATAAAAAAAAGCCTTATAAAATTACCAATTGATACAAAAAGGAAAACCTGATTGGTTATTTATGGAAAATTATATAAAATCTTTACCTTATAGTTTTAATTTAAAATAAATTCATTATTATTTATTATTAAATAATATTAAAAAATTTGAAATTTTACTCATTTTTAAAAAGTTTTATATATTTTTTTTTGATTAACCATTTATTTTTGTTATATTGTTTTGAAAAAATAATAGTTTGGTTAAATTTTTAAAAATTAAAATTATTTCTTTATTAAAAAACGTCAAAAAACCGTTTTTTTTTTTTTTTTTAAAAATAATGTTTTTTGAAAAATTAGTTAGTATTTTGTCTTTTATCAAAATTTTATTTAAAACAGAAGATATATCCATTAATAAAATAAATCGTTTTAATGCATCTTATTATGTATAAATAAATGATATATTTAAACATCTTTTATTTTCATTTCGATTAAAAAATATAATATCCAAAGGAAACATCAACAATAGTTTTAAATTTAAAAATCAATTCTTCTATTGAACATTCTTTTTCTTGGGCAAACATAGAAACAGGTGAAAATGTATTTTTATTTCGTTTATAATCTCCTTCTTGTTTAAAAACAAAAATACGATTTAATTCAAAAAATTCATTCATTAAAAATAATTTAGAATTTGTATAAGAATCCGAAAAATCATAACCTTCACCAAAAAAAATAAAAGGCGTAATATTTTCATGCATAAACATAGTTCGAAAACCTATCAAATTTTTTCCCATTCTTTCGATAGCGTTTCCTATCGCTTGCTTTGGTTTCCCTTCTTCTATTAATTTATCATTCGTTCCTTGATTAAAGTTTTAAAGGTACTTTTGGAATTGTTTTTTAGTGATTAAAAAAGTATCTTTAAAACTTTAATCTAGTGAGGTTCGGTAAAGAATAAATAAATTCTTTATTCATTTGTTTAGAAAAAACATTATTTTCTTGTGGTAGTGTTGTTATTTCGGTTGGTTAAATTTTATTAAGATAAATAATAGTTCCAAAAGTAATCAATAATATAATAAATAAAACAATTAAAATTATCTTTAAATTTTTATGATTTAAATTCAATTAATTTACTTTCCTTGTCTTTAATATTTTTAGTTTGCTAAAATCAAACTAAAAATATTAAAGACAAAAAAAACAAGTGATATATTTTTTTTATCGTTAAATCAATAAAATAAAAAATTGTTTAGATTAAAATATACATCAAATATTTCTTTAAAAATTATAGAAGTAAATAATAGTTAATTGAAAACGAAATCAAAAATAGAAATAAAACTTAAAAAGATAATAAAAACATTAATTCCTAATTTTTAACACTTAAATAGTAAAAAAAGTTTTAATTAAAAAAGAAACTAAAAGGAGAAAAAACATGAAAATTATAAAAATTTTAATTCCGTTCCTTTTGATCGAAATCATTGTATCTGTTATTTTATTGAATAACGGGGAATATTCATTGAATAATTCTTTTCTTGAAAATTTAGTTTCTTCTTTTTTGATTGTGTTTAATTTTGGAGAATTTAAAATTGATGATGTTATTATTTCTTTTTTTATTAAATTAAAGAAATAAGTTATTGTTTCATAAAAAGTTGAATAAGTTAATTTTTGATAAATGGCGAAAATATCATAATTTTGAGAACAAGCCCAACAGCGGAGATATTCTTTTTCGATAGAAGCAATGTTGGAATTATTACCTTGATGGAAAGGGCAGAAAGTAGTTTTTTTAGAATGGTTAATATCGATAAAATTTAAATGTTTAAGTAAAAATTCGATTGATATTTTCGATTTTAAATAGTTAACTTTTTCTGTTAGATTCATAGTTTCTCCTTTTAAAACAAGAAAAAGAGCCTATTAAGCTCTTTTTTGAAATAGATTTTTAATTTTTACTTTATTTGAAAAAAAATTTTAGAAAAAATTTAAAGAATAAGTAGAAAAATTTAAAAATAAAATAAAATAATTCAATAATTTTAATCAATAATTTAAAGGTCGCGTCTATGAATGATAGAAAGAAAGGGAAAATTAATAAAATTAAAATAATGAGAATTAATCCTTTTAAATAATAGGAATTATTTACGATTAAATCGTAAATTGAAACTAATTTTTGAAAAAAATTAACAATAAAGTTAGATATATCTTCTATGATTTTCATAATTAGTCAGAATTATCGAAATCTTTAAATTTTTGAAGTAAATACTTAATTGAATTATTTTTTAATTGTTTACAAATTTGTTTTAAAGAGAGATTATAATATTTATAAAAGACAATAAAGATAATTAAGATAAAAATAAAAATGTATTTTAGTAAATTAAGAATTGTCTTCAATAATTTTAATTCCATAATTTTTTCTCCTTTTTATAAAAAAAGACTTATTTTAAAGTCTTTTTTTCTTTTTAAATTATAGATTTTGATATTAAAAAAAGACCGAGTGGTCTTTTGTTGGGTTGTTTGTTTAAAATTCAAAGTCCGCGTGCGCGTTTCTTAATTCGACATCTGAGAAACCTATGGATTTTAAATGGGCGTCTGTGAAACCTGCAAAGCTTAAATCATAAGCCGAGAAACCAAAAGATTTTAATTCATTTGCATGATAAGAATAAACCTCTTGTATTTTTTTTATTATTTTTCGTTTAAAATTTCTGTAACGAACAAGATTATAAGTTGATTTAATACTATTTTCAGAAGGAAGGTTAATGTTTATTTTTTCCGGAAAAGGAGAAGTTGAAAAATATCCTTGAAAATAATATCTGTTGTCAAATAATTGAGAAGAATAACTTCTCCAACAAGGAGCATTAAAATTAATAGATTTAAACCGAAAAGAAGAACTACTAGTAATACTTACTACATCGGTTCTTCCTTCAATTGAATGAAAAGATATCCCTTCACCAGATTTTCCGTTGTATTGAATTTGTGCCATAGGTGCTCCATCGTATTGATAAACATAGTAATATACCTGTATAAGAATCGTAAAGAGAATTAGCGCTTACGTATTGGTTGTGAAAACGCGCGTTTTTTTTCAATTTTCAATATCTTGAATATATTTGTCTACTTGTTTTTCGATATCAGCGAGTTCTTGGTAGTAATAGAATAAATGGACTTCTTCGATATCTTGCTCGTTTGTGAGGAAAGTGTTAAGGTTAAAAGTATTATTTTTTGCGTATTTGTAATTATCGACATTCGGTCTGTATTTGATAGTGATAACATCCAGATAATCCGGTTGTTTGGTGATAAACCAATTATAATTAGTTCTAAATAAATCATTTCTTGGATTAAAATAAGTTCTTGCATCATTTAATTCGAAATTATTATTAGGATTTAAACCATATTGTCTTTTGATTTCCATAACTTCTTCTTTGTCGATGACGTGATGAGTGTACGTTTTAGTGTTATATTGAGTGAAATTAAAAAGGTAGATGTTTTTTAGCACCGTTGGGAATTTTGAGGAGGTCTTCGATAGTTGGATATTTTATAAAATCAGATAAGACCCTTAACATTTCATCATCGAAATAGACGTAGATGTTTTTTAGCACCGTTGGGAATTTTGAGGAGGTCTTCGATAGTTGGATATTTTATAAAATCAGATAAGACCCTTAACATTTCATCATCGAAATAGACGTAATCGATTGTTTTATTGTGATAAGTATTATTTTTTGGTAAGTTTAAAATTAAACCATCTTTGATATTACCGTTGTATCTACCGACAAGGAGAGGTGTTTGAAAATTAGAGTTCATTTTTTGACGAATGTAATTAGCAACAACGTCTTGTTTTTTTTCGTTAACTTTGTGGAATAATTCGATTTCGTGGATTTTAACATTTTGGTCGATTGGTTTTTTGTTTGCGTTCCAGAAGAAGAAAAATTCCTCAATTCGCCATTCGTGGTAAATTAAGTCATCTATTGTGTAAGTGTAGTCTAAATGAAAATTAGTGTACCATTTTGGTGTCTTATTTTGTATTTTATCTGCTGGGTGTTCTTTTCTTAATTTAACATAAACTAAAAATAAGTCATTCGGTGGGGATTTTAAATACCAATAAGTTCCAGGAGATGAATCAGCGATATAATGAGGTATTTCACTTAAATAAGTAATATTATAAGGCAAATTAAAATTATATAAATAAGGTTTAGCATCATTGAGGTTAAAAATATTGAAATTGTGGATTTTTCTTTTAGGAAGGCGATTGTTATGGTTTTCAGCTTTTTGACACGTTCCTTTGTCTGTTTCTAGACCGATGCCATTATTTTTGTTTTTTTAACGGGTGTATCTTGATATTGTGAGTTTGCATATATTCCTGTGATTGTTAGTGGAATAAAGAAAGTTAGATAAATTATTAAAAAATAATACTTTTTTAATAATGGTCTTATTTTCATATTTTTTTTCCTTTCTAAATAAAAAAAGACCTGAGTCTTTTTTTATTTGGGTTGTTTAATTGTCGGAGTTTTTCTTCGATTTCTTGGATTTGTTTTTTATTTTTTTCGAGGAATTGTTCTATTTTTTGTATTTCTTCTAAAAAAGTTTTTTTATTTTTTTGCAAAGTAGAAAAAGATTTGCTATAAGCTTCTATTTGGTCTTTATTATTTCTGATTTTGCTTTCTAAGCTACCTTTTTCAGACATTAGTTTACCTTTTACATCAGATAAAAGCGACCGTTTATCTTCTATTTTTTTCCTGTCTTTCAAGCTCTTGTTTTTTTGTAAATTTTTCTATTTTTGATAAATTATTTAAATTTGAAATATTTCTTACTTCTTCTCTTTTTTTATTTAATTCTTCTTTTGTTTTATTTATTTCAGAATCTTTTTCATTTATTAAGGAGGGAATTTCTTGAATTCTTGCTTCTTTTGTTGGAATTTCTTTTTCTAACTCTGTAATTTCATCTTGTATTTTTTGGATTTCCTTTTCTACCTAATTCTTTTTTCTCATCTTTTGGTGGTTTTATAGCTTCTAAATTTTGAATTTCTTTTTCTTTTATTAGTTTTTTTCTTTCTTCCTTTTCTTCTTTTACAATAATTTCTTTAACTTTCTTTAAAGAATTATCGTTTTCTTTTTGGGAATTTTGATAATAGTTATATCCTATGAATCCGATAATTCCTAATAAAATAGTAATAATTAATATTTTAAAAAAGTTCATATTTTTTTCCTTTCTTGGTTCTTTTTAAATTATAACTTTTTTTTTTTTTTTGTATTTTAAACGTAAAATTACGAAAAATTAAACTGTTTGCGTAAATTTTCTTGTTTTAATTTTTGATATTCTTCGATTACTGATTTGTTATTAGTTTTCATTGCTTCTTTTAATTTTTCTAATTCTTTTTGTTTTTCTAATAATTTTTCACGTTTTTCTTTTATTTTCTCTTCTTTTGAAATCACTTCTTCTTTTTTGTCACCAATTTTTTTTCGCTTTATCTGCTTCTTCTTGAAATTCATTTTTAAGCTTAATAAAATTTGATACTTCTTTTGTGAATTCCAAAGAAGATTTTGTCGCATGTTTTTTCATATTAGATAATTCTTCTTTTTCTTGTTGTTCGATGTCAGATAATTGTTTTGATTCTTTACTTTTATTGAATTCTTCTAATTTTAAACGTAATTCTTTTAATTTAGCTTCATCTTTGGCAATATCATCATCTAAATCTTTTTTGAGTAATTCGAAACTTTGTGCGTCTAATAATTTCACAGAACCGTCTTCTTTTTTAAGAGTTTTTTTTCAACCAGAAACTTGGGAAATAAAATCACTCACAAATGAACTTGCTTGGTCCTGATATAATAAAGGAGCAGCTATTGCTTTTCCAAAGCCGTCAGCAATTTGTGTAAATTGCCCCATTACATTAAATTTTAAAACTTCACTAGAAATAGTTTTAATAGTACTATTTAAACCATTGAAAAAGCTGGTGAATCCAAAACCATTCTTTAATTTGTATTCTGTTCCCGCTAGTAAGGCGTTTTTTAAAGTTGTTTTAAATTCTTCTAAGGCTTGTTTTTTTCTTCGACTATTTTAATAAATTTTTGGACTTCTTCGATATTTTTATTTATTTTCACTAATCTTTCGGTAGCATTATCGATTTTAAAAAATATTTCTCTGGCATATTCGTCTAATTTTGCTGCCTCTTCTTCTAAAACTTCTCTATTTCGCGTTAATGTAGCGATAGATTTAGTTAAACTTTCTTTTGTGTCTTCTATTCGTTTAATTTCCGCTTCTAAATTACCTTTTTCAGATAATAATTTACCAATTTCTCCACGTAAATCAGAAATTTCTAAAATTAATCGATTTTTATCACCTTCATTAGAAGCTTTTTCTTTTCTTTGGATTAATAATTCTAATTCAGCTTTTTTAGAAGTAATGGTTTTATCTATTTCGTCTTTTTTTGCTTTTTTATTTTTTAATTCTTCATCATTATTAGTTATTTGTTTCATTAAATCATTAATTTCTAAATCAACTTTATGAATTTCGAGAGAATTTTTATCAATATCTTCTTGATTGCTTAGTTTAGCTCTTTCTAGTTGTTTGATATGAAATTCTAATTCACCTCTTTTTTTAATCCATTCCCCTTCGATATCTTTTGCTTCTGTGATAATTTCTTCTTTTATTTTAATATTACCATCTATTGATTTAATGGCATCTTCTGTCGTTTTGAAATCTATTGGTTTTTTAATTCCTGGGCCAAATTTTGTATACCAAATTCCCACCGATAATAAGATTGAAATTAAAATGATAATTAATCCCGATTGGAATGAAAGATAAAGATTAAAAAATTTTAAAAAGTAAAATAGAATTAAAGGAACAATTAAACCAATAAAAATCCAGATAGAGATATTTTGGAATAATCCACCGAAGAAAAAATTAAATATTCTATTAATATTAAATATCATTATTTATTTTCTCCTTCCGTTTTAGTCTCATTTTTTTTATCTTCTTGTTTTTCTTCTGTTTTTTTATCTTTCTTCTTTTTTATCTTGTGAATCTTCTGATTTAATAGATTGTTTTAATTTAGTTAATTGTTCTATATTTTCAGTAGATTGAATAGAATTTTTTATTTTGTCTAATTCGTTCTGTTTTTCATAAAGAAAGTATCCTAAAATACCAATAGTGCAAATTAAAATAAAGAACATTGTTAAATCTAAAATTCTAGATTTGTTAGATTTTTGAAGAGTTTTTGAATTTTTTGTTATTTTTTTTATATTTATTTTCCTTCAAAGAAGATTTAAAACAAGCTTATCAATTAATAATTTCACCAAATACCAGTTTATTAGAAAAAATTGAAAACAAATTAAAGGTAAAAGGAGGTGAATAATATATGTTATCACCATTTTCCGTCCTAAAATGATTTTTTAACTTAAAATCTTATTTAACATGGTTTTTGCTTGCTACTATTGTTTTTGGTCTTTTTTATTTCATCAAAAACCAATTTTCAAACAACCAACAAACAACAACCACAAAAGGTTATTTAACTTACTTTTTAATTATTCTTACCCTATTCATTTTTCTTTACTTATCTTTCTTTCATAAATCTGAATCCATCAACTAATTACACATCTAAATTAAGCAGTAAAATTGATGGAGTAATCGAGAAATATACCAAAACCATTAATAATTACCAGGGTTTAAAAAAAGACTGGGAAGAAGAATTAAAAAAGAATGAAAAAAAATTTAAAAAACTTTTAGAACTTCAAGGGCAAACCAAAGCAGAAAAAATGAAAATCCAAGATGTTTTAGACCAAAAAGAAGTCAAAATTAAAGAATTAAAAACAAAAATATCTAAAAACAATTGATCTATCACTATCTTAAAAGGAAAATTGATTCAACTAGACAAAGAAAAAGAAGCGAAAGAAAAAGAAATTAAACAAAAACAAGAAGAAGCTAAAATAGCTTCTCCTGATGATAAAATTAGATTACAAGCAGAAATTAAAAAACTCCAAGGGGAAATTTCTGAAATTGTTGTCCAAATCGGGAAAATAAAAGTTGAAATTTGGCTCTTAACAGCTGATAAAGATTATTACCAAGATATGTTATCTAGGGCCGAAGAATACCAAAAGGACCTAATGAGAATATTTACGACTTTAAACCAAAAAGAGAAAGAACAATTAAATCTTATCCAAACAGTTGAAAAACGTAAAAAAGAAATCAAAAATAATATTGCGGAAGCGAATTAAAAAATAAAATTAATTGGTATAGAAAGAGAACAATTACGTATTTTACGATCAGGTGCAGACGCAGCTAAATCAGCTTTAGACGATTGGGATAAAAAACATGAATTTAGTTTTGATAATTTACGTGACGCCCTTTTTCATGGAGCCGAATTATTTATGGACGCCTATGGAGGCCGAGGCATGTTAAGAGCGATAGGTAGCAGGATTACAAAAAAAGTCGCAGGAGTGGTTACCAAAGCGGGATTGGCCGTTCATGAAACCCACCATGTAATTCATTTATCCCAAGAACTGTTTTTGAATCCTGACGACGAATTAAAAATGATGTCAAAAGAAACTTTATGATTCAATTTAAGCTCGTATCGACCGTGATTTAGCAAACCTCAAAACAGATGAAAAAGATTATCAACAGAAAATAACTGATTATAAAAACTGTCTAAAAGAGGAAAATTTACAAGAAGAGTAATTAAATGCTGAAATTGCTGTTGTTAAAACGAAAAACAATCATCGACGAATCTACTAGTGAACTAACCAAAAACTTTATTAAAGCTTCTGATAATGATAAATTATACGAAGATAAATATAATTTAGAAAGAGAATTAGCAAATAAAAGAGAAAACGTGAATGAATTAGAAGAACAACTAAAACAGAAGAATCCGAGTTACGCTCGTTCTCAACAACGTTTCTATAGAACAACAAAAAAAATAAAAAATATTATCAATTTCATCCACCGATGATCAATAATTAATGATAAAAATTTATTTCATCGATGAAGCTAAACCAGCAAAACCTTTAACTCCAGAACAATATTACTTAGAACCTGGGTGGTTAACAACACCAAATACTCCAAGAATGAAAGATTCTACCGAAGAAGAACCCTAAGAAAAAATTAAAACCATGCTGTTCGTTTAAAACAAATAAAAAAATATCTTTTCGACGAACCTGCTAATCCTGCTTTCTTACCTCCTGATTTATCAGAGAGAAAATCAATATTATCAAAACTTATGTCTCTAATTTTTTAAAAAGCCGAAGTAAAACAATAAACGAAGACCAAGGCAAAATTGTTGAATATCAAACTAAATTAAATATGATTACTCCGCAAATAAAATCTTTAACAGCAGAAAAAGAGGAGAAAGAAAAAGAAGAAAAAATAAAACGATATCGGGAAAATACGAGTCGAAATCTTGTCCTTACAATCTGATCAAGATTATCACCAAGATATGTTATCAAGGGCCAAAGATTACAAAAAAGACCTAATGGGAACATTTGCGATCTTAACCCAACGAGAAAAAAATGATTTTATAAAATCTCTCAACGAATTTTACGACATCACTTCAGTTGAGGAATAAATAAAAAGGAGTTATAAGTTAAAATGACGAAAACAAAAAAAATAAATTATATTTTTTAACATTTTTTTTAATGATTTATTTAGGATTATTTAATTTAATCAATGTTAATCCAGTTATGGCAATGGATCCAAACCTTGCAGGAACTAGTAGTAATCAACCTGTTCATCAGAACCTCACCATCGAAGAAGAAATAATTAATTCAAAACAGCAAATTTATGCTAATGCAACCGAAATAGCAAACATAGATAAAGAATTACAAGGAAGTATCAACTAATGAACAAAAATAAATTCTCTTAAAATTAAAAGAAAATTGCAAACAATTAATTGATAATCAAAAACGACAAATAAAAGCTTGCAAAAAACTTTTAAAATTTTTAAATGATGAAAATAACTAAAATATCATTAACATGAAAAATTAAATTATTTATAATCTATAAGACCTTTTTTGAAAGGTCTTTTTTATTTAACAATACTTACCCAAATATTCAAACTCTTAAAACAAGAGTGGGTTTTGATTTTCAGTTAATAAAAATATGAATATTTTTATTAACTGAAAAAATAAAGGAATTTTAATAATATGAAAAATTTCGAAAAACGATTTTTGAATCGCTTTGTTAATATTTTAGGAAACAGAAGAAAGAAGTATGGCTAAAAAACTGAAAACGAAACTTTGATGAAGGAGGGTGTTGTACAATGTTTAGTATTTCGAAATCCCCTTTTTTAAAATATTACTTCATCATATTATTTATGATTATTTTTAATGTTATCCCTAACATCTCTGCTTATTCTTATTTTCATAGTAAAATAAAACCCAAATAAAACTAGCTGATTACCAAACTCTTCAACAAGAATGGTCGGCAGCAACTCAACCTCCAATGAAAAGATACGATATTCCTGTTTTAAGTAAAGAAAGTATTCCTGACATCTTAAAATATTTTGATATTAATGCTTCTACTTATGGTTTGTATAAACCTAGTTATAATTACTATGGTACTCGTCATTTTTTTGTTCGAATTAAAAGATCCTCCACCAGGATTAATAAGAGTTTATTTTCAACCTAGAAATAATCTTTTTTTCGCTACTTACCCTGTAAAAAATGATGGATCTGACCGCTCCCAATAAAGTGGTACTAGTTGTAAGTCCTATACAAAGTCAAATTATTTATTAAAAAAAATTAATAAATAATTTGACTTTTTTTATAATAAAGATACTGAAAAGCGTCATTTATGATAGAATAAGGAACTTCTTGATAGGCTTCTAGTTTGATAATAATTCTCTTGTTAAATTTTCGAGGTTTTTCGATTCTTCTTCATTTAAAAGAAATTTCTTTAATTTTATTTTTTTAAAAAGGAAAATTAGTGTTTTTTTTGTAAAAAAAATACTTTCATTTGAAAAAACCAAATGTTGTTACAGTTTTCCTTCTGAAATATTGGCGAACTCCTTCTATTATAATTCCTCTTTTTTTGCCTTTTCATCAAAAGTAGTTTTTTTAATTATCTCTTCCGATAAAATAAATTAAAACTATAAATAATAAGAGATAAGATAATAAATCTGTTATAAGAAAACCACAATAATAATAGGAACCTTTAAAATATCTTCTTACCATTATATAGGTAAAATTCATAAAGAGAATGACAATTAGTTTTTTATCCATTTTTTACTTGTTCCTTTTAATAAAATAACTTAAAAATATAATAATAAAAATACGATATATCGAATCCTTAATAAAGGCAGAGAAAAAATATATAATATTTCTCGTTATTTATATTCCTATTGTATATATAAAACTAATAAAAAGAATAAAAATTTTTACTAAATCATTTAATTTAATGGTATTTGAAGTGATTTATCGTTTTAAAGTCAAATCATTTAATAAAAAAAATGATAAAAAATGATTTAATTTTTTTCTTTTTTTAAATTTGATTTTTTTATTTTTCATTTGTTGAAAAAATTTTTTGTTTTATCATTAAAACGATTAATAAATAATTTTTGATTTTGATAAAATATGATTTTTTAAAGTTAAATAGGATTTAAAAACAATCTTTTTTTTAGTTTTCATAACTTTTTTTATAAAAAAATCTATTTATCCTAGAGAAATATTAATTAATATTTTAGAAAAATCAAAAATAGCACTACCTGTGTAAAATATTATGCTCTTTATTTAAGGAAAATATAGTTAAAACAAGTTTAAAGACAATTAAAGTAATATTTTAATTATTAAAATGTTATGGAGCTAATTAAAAAAATATTCTTTGATAGTTTTTAATTTCTTATCCGAAAAAAATAAAAAATTATCTTAAATATTTTTGATTATTGATTTCTAAAAATATTAATTCCTACAAATAAAAAAATTTTTTAAAAAATAGTTTTTTTATTGTGTAATAAATTTATCAAAAAAAGGATTCTATCAATTAATGTTAAAATCTTTCGTTAAATGGGTTGGTGGAAAAAATCAACTTTTGTCTATTTTAGAAATTTTTACTAAAGAATATCAAGAAGATTTACAAAACGGTAAACGAATTTATTTTGAGCCTTTTTTAGGAGTTGGAGCTTTGTTTTTACATTTACAACCTTCAAAAGCTATTATTAATGATATTAACGAAGAATTAATTACTACATGGAAAACTTTAAAAACGTCTTCTCGTGAAGTAATTAATCTTTTAGAAGAATACGTTCAAAAATTAAATGAATTCAAAGAAAAATTTTATTATCAATTAAGAGACGAACCAATTAATCAAAAAGATCCTATTTATAGAACCGCTCGTTTTATTTTTTTAAATAAAACGGGATTTAATGGGATTTATAGAGTTAATTCTAAAAACAAATTTAATGTTACTTTTAATAAAAAAACAAACATTAATTTAAATACAATTGTTAATCTTGATAACTTAAAACAATTGATTCGATTTTTAAATAAAAAAAATATTATTCAAATCTTACAACAAGATTTTGTCAACGTTATCTCACAAGCTCAAAAGGGAGATTTAATTTTTTGTGATCCTCCTTATGACATCGAAACAAAATCTTCTTTTGATTCTTATAATCCTATCGCTTTCGGTAAAGAAGGTCAAATTAGATTATTTAACGAATTAAAAAAAGCTGATGAACGTGGAGTAATATGGATTTTAACGAATCACAGTACAAAATTTATTAATGATTTGTATAAAGATTTCAATATTCAAAATGTACCTGTTGATCGTTTTATTAATTCTAATGGTGATAAACGTAAAAACGCTACTTTTGAAACTATTATTACTAGCTATCCTCTGTCTTCATCTCAACAAAAAGAAATCGATCTTGAAATTTTTTCGAAAGAATTAAAAACAACTTCTTTTTTTCTTTCTGGATATACAAGTTGGAAAAAACATACTGAATTTTTGAAAGAAAATGAAAATTTAATTGAAGAATTGAATAACTTATGTATCCAAATCAGAAACAGAATTTTGGGATAAGTTTTGCCCAACTTATCATTTAAATCCAACATGTTTTAAACTTTTACCTTTTTTAATATCAAATAATGATTTTGTTCGTGACAAAAAGTTTATTTATATAAACGATCAAAACCAAGAAATTATTTTCGATTACCAAAATAAAGAGATAGTTGTTAATTTTATAAAAAATTCTAAAATTTTGGATTTTTTATTTTTAAACCCTAATTGTAAAGATATTAAAACTTTTATTTTTGGTATAAAAACAGGAATATCGTCTCACGATCGAAAAAATAAATCAAGTTCATTTTTGCCTAATTTGATTAAAAAACAACTAATTAAAAAAGAAGTTGAATTCAAAACAGAAATATATTTGAACAAATTCATATCTTATGAACAAATCGATCAAAAAAAGAAATTAAATTTTTATTTTAAAATCAATGAAACTCATTATTTACTTGAATGTAGTTTTTTTTAATACTAGCGGTTCTAAAATAAATAGTGAATTAGATAGAATGTTACAATTAACTCAAAAAATTAATAATATCGAAAATAAACAATTTAAATTTATCTATGTTATTGATGGCCCAGGCTTGAAAAAAAATTTAGCACAAATTAAAAAATTTCAAGAAATATCAAATTTATACAATTTGAAAAGATTTATAGATTTTTTAGATAATGATTTGATTTATTTGTTGGTTTTAACTCTGCGGGATCAATGACATAAGACCATTATCTTTTTATTCTGGATGCTATTGTGATTTTTTTATTTCTTTTTCTATTGTTTCTTCTCTTTTTTTAAATTATACGGAAGTTTTTAAATTATAAATTATTTTAGTTGGATTTTTTTTGGATAGAAATATTAGGTATTTAGACACTAGTTATTTGGACGAGGTTCATTTGGTGGTGTTGGAGGTTTGGTTCTATCGAAATAATCATGGAAATAATTACGTAAAATTCCATCATCAGTAGTACCCGCTGTTATCTTTTCGTCGCTTTCAAAATACCAATTATCAATAAACCATCCCTTATTATATATGTATGAAATTTTGTCACCATGAGTTTTTCCATAATGAATGCCTTCGATTTCACTTGAAGACGAGGAGTAAATTGTTGTATTTGAACGACCTAGTTTATTTCTGACCTCATAACCGTTGTGTTTACCCTTTTTAAAGTCGGCTTGTTTTTTTCAGTCGAGGAGTTTTTGGTCGTATTTTTTCCATTGGTCAAGAATAGATAACGATTTATTAATTTGGTATTCAGGAGCGGTTTGAGGTTTGGGTGTTTTGGGTCTGTGTTGGTTTGGTAAGATTGAAAAATTAAAAAAATTCCTAAAATAAATATAAGAAAAGCAAAAAGAGATATTTTAATTTTGGTATTTTTAGTCAATTCTTTTACCTCCTTTTATTTATACATCCTGACCGCCCCAATAAAGTGGTACCAGTTCTAAGTCCCATACAAAACAAAGTCAAATTATTTATTAAAAAAAATTAATAAATGATTTGACTTTTTTTATTTATGAATGGGAATAAAAAAAGTTGAATCAAAATA
>NZ_JBGGGR010000052.1:0-532 GCF_041276565.1 'Camptotheca acuminata' phytoplasma | reverse complement strand
TTATTAACTTTTTTTTTTATTATTTGAATTTTTGAGTTTTAAAAATAAAATATAAAAATTTATATTTTTTTTTGTATTTTAATCTTTTCGTAATCTGACACAGTTATAAAATAAAGCGAAGAAAATCACAATTACAAAAACCTAAAATATGACTGCTTGTAAATCTCGTTTTGATTTTTAAAAACTTATTTTTTGAATCAAAATTATTTATTAATTGATTTAAAGATAACATAAAATCATTTTTTGAACAAAAAAATAAAAAAAGGGATTATATTAAACATATTTTTAGAGAAATTTAAATAAAAAATTTTTATTTTAAAAAAACTTAAATAAAAATTATCAAAATATAAAAAATTATTCTTTCAAAAAAAGACGAACAAAGACCAACAATGTTTTTTTTAAAAAAAACTTTAAAAAAGGAGTAAATTCTTTTAAAAAATTTTAAATATTATAAAAAAACTATCAATTAAAAATAAAATATGTTAAATTTTTGATATTTTAATATTTATATTTTTTTAAAAAAAAGAAAATT
>NZ_JBGGGR010000051.1:0-561 GCF_041276565.1 'Camptotheca acuminata' phytoplasma | reverse complement strand
AAATAAGTTTAAATTCATGCAGTTCAGGTCCAAAATTCAATGATTAAATGGGGAGTCACTGCTAATGCCCCTATTGTACCATATTTTAATCCTCCACTGCCTAAACTCGCAAGTAGTGAGGATTTTGCTAGCTTTGTCATCGATCACCAAGATTCTTTCTCTTCAAGTTAGGCGATGAGGAGTCTTTTGGTGTAGAGTGTAGATGGATGGGTTCATCAAACTTCATCCAGTGGTCATCAGTTTAGGGTTTAAGTTTCCTATGAATACTTTCTTCCACGAGTTCTTTTCCTTCTACTACCTTGCACCAAGACAATTGATCACTGCTAGAAGTTATTGGATTATGATGGGTTTCCAAGCATTCGCAATGCCTAACGACCTGTGGCTAGGGTTTAATGAGTCACTATAGGAAAAATAACTATTAGTCATTCTATGCTCCGCTAATATTCTGTAGCGATTTATACCATGGCGTCGCTAGCGGTGCGGCTAATACTATTAGCGACGCGCACCGAGCACCACAAATAATTGTCGTGTGTGCCACAAATAATCACTGTGTGTGCCACA
>NZ_JBGGGR010000050.1:0-579 GCF_041276565.1 'Camptotheca acuminata' phytoplasma | reverse complement strand
GGCATATGTTGATAAAAAAGATGGTAGAGGATGAGGGACTTGAACCCCCGACATTCTGCTTGTAAGGCAGACGCTCTCCCAACTGAGCTAATCCTCTATTTTAAACCTTGGCGAATCTTATCTTGGCTTTTTTTTAAAAAACTATTGTCAGAGTAAAAGGACTTAACTGCTGTATTCGGAATGGGAACAGGTGTTTTCCCTTTTATAAATCACCAAGGTTAAAGGAGTTTTGTTTCAAATTTTTTCAAAACTAGATAAACATAGCCGTCTTTATTTAAAATCAAAGTCAATGGATCATTAGTACTAGTCAGCTCAAAAAATCACTTTTCTTACACCTCTAGCCTATCAACCTGATAGTCTTTCAGGGATCTCAATAGGGAAATCTCATCTTAAAGGAGGCTTCACACTTAGATGCTTTCAGTGTTTATCCTTTCTATACGTAGCTACTCAGCTATGGCTCTGGCGAACCAACTGAAACACCAGCGGTATATTCATCCCGGTCTTCTCATACTAGGGACAATTCTTTTCAAATTTCCAACGCCCACGACGGATAGAGACCGAACTGTCTCACGACGTTCT
>NZ_JBGGGR010000049.1:0-597 GCF_041276565.1 'Camptotheca acuminata' phytoplasma | reverse complement strand
GCCCAACCCTTGGAACCTTCTCCAGCTCCAGGATGCGATGAGCCGACATCGAGGTGCCAAACCGCTTCGTCGCTGTGAACGCTCGGAAGCGATAAGCCTGTTATCCCCAGGGTAGCTTTTATCCGTTGAGTTACGACCCTTCCATGCGGTATCGTAAGATCACTAAGTCCGACTTTCGTCTCTGGTCGACTTGTAGGTCTCGCAGTCAAGCTTCCTTATGCCTTTACGCTCTCTAAATGATTTCCGACCATTTTGAGGAAACCTTATGAACGCCTCCGTTACTCTTTAGGAGGCGACCGCCCCAGTCAAACTGCCCACCAAACACTGTCCCTCGCAATCCACTTGCGGAGGTTAGAAACTAAAAAATTCAAGAGTGGTATCCCAAAGGTGACTCCTTTTAAACTAGCGTCTAAAATTCTCTGTCTCCCACCTATTCTGTACATGAATTTCTCAAACTCAATATTAAGCTACAGTAAAGCTCCATGGGGTCTTTTCGTCCTGTCGCGGGTAATCGGCATTTTCACCGATAATTTGATTTCACCGAGACTCTTGTTGAGACAGCGCCCAAATCGTTATGCCTTTCGTGCGGGTCGGAAT
>NZ_JBGGGR010000048.1:0-646 GCF_041276565.1 'Camptotheca acuminata' phytoplasma | reverse complement strand
CGAAATCACCTTTATTATGGGCCACTAAGCCAAATTTCGGGTGCACAATTTCGAAGAAACTTGTAATGGTTGTGGTGATATCCCATAGGCATCAACGATCGGTTTTTGATGCCCGGCAAACCCAAAATAGCCTCGATTAAGGGCCACGAGGGCAAACCAAAACACAGACAAATTCTTGAACCGAAATCCAAATCGGCGCGCACAATTTTAAAGGAACTTGCAATGCCCGAGGGAAAAGCCCATGGCCATGGCCTGGGAGTCCTAACGAAGAATTTAAATTCAGGGTGTGCACAATTTCATTGGAAGTTGTAATGCCCGAAAGGTAAGCCCATGGGAATCTAGGTTTTGGTTTTGGACCCCATGCAAACCCAAAATCGCCTTTATAAGGGGCCCGGAAGCCATACGGTCACCAGGACAAATTCGAGCAAGGAAATTAACTTTGGAATGCACAATATCGATGGAACTTGTAATGCCCGAATGGATAGGCCCATGGGCGTCTATGATCGATTTTGCATGCCAAGCAAGCCCACAATCACCTTGAATATGGGCCGTGAGGTGAAATGTTCACACGGAGGAATTCAGGCATGAAAATCAAATTCAGCCTCCTCAATTTCGATGGAACATGTCATACCCATGGAGATACGCC
>NZ_JBGGGR010000047.1:0-729 GCF_041276565.1 'Camptotheca acuminata' phytoplasma | reverse complement strand
TACTCCCATGGGTATCTACGATCAGTTTTGGATGCCGAGTGATCCCAAAATCCCCTTGATTATGCACCAGGATGCCGAACAACTGCCCAACCGAAATTGGAGCTCGAAATAAAAACCAGAAGGCAAAAGTTAGATTAGAATCGGACATGGGCATCTAAGATTGGGTTTGGTCGCTGTGGAAACCTGAAATTGCCTAAATTGTGGGGCGAATTCACGCACGGAAATCAAATTCGCTGAGCAGAAATCCACCAACACTTGTAATACTCGACGGGATACGTGCATGGGCATCTACGATGGATACGGATCCTGATGAAGCCCGAAATGGCCTTTATTACGGCCCGGGTGCACAAATGACAGAACTTCTAATAACCGTGGCGATACACCCAGGGCATCTACCATCAGTTTTAGGCCACTAGCAAACCCGAAACAACTTTGAATAAAAGTACAAGGAGGACGAACTCCGAATGGCCACCAGGACGAATTTTGGCACAGAAATCAAAGCCACAATGTGCACATTTTGGCGAAAATTGTAATGCGCGAGGGGTTACGCCAATGAAATTGCATTAATTACGGGCCGTAGAAATCAAATTTGGCATGCACAATTTCTGTAAAACTTGTAATACCCAATTCGATATGCCCATGGGCATCAACGATCTGTTTTGCACAACTACCGAACCCGAAATGGCCACTCGGATGAATTTAGGGACAGAAATCACAATCTGATGCCAA
>NZ_JBGGGR010000046.1:0-779 GCF_041276565.1 'Camptotheca acuminata' phytoplasma | reverse complement strand
TAGGAGCTCGAAGAACAGATGTTTTAAAAATTTTTTTGACTGAAGGTTTTGTTATTTTCTTTTTGATTTCTTGTTTGTTATTGATATGTTTAACAATTCCGATTGATATAGTCAATTGGTCTGGATGGACAAAAAACAGTATAATGAATGAATTGGTTTTTCAATTTATCAAAATACCAACAATTATTTCAACAAAAATTGGGGATATAAGAGAGAAATTTGAATATTGGTCCAACATTGGATTTATAATTTTAATCGTTACTATGATGAATTTATTTATAACTTTTATTTCTATTTTCTCTCCTATTTGGGTATTTTCTAGAAAAAAACCTATGGAAATTATATTAGATAAATAAATTTAATATTTATAATAAAAATAATAAAAACGATAATTAAAAAAATCTTTTTCATTTCACTATTTCTTAAAATTGAGTTATTTTTAAGACACGACTATTTATTAAACGATAATAATAAATAGTTTTTTTATTTTGTTTACCAAAAAATAAAAAAGTTGTCAATATAGATAATTTTTTATATAAATTAAATACGTTATTTTATCTTTGTTGGATAATAAAATTGATATAATATATTTATATTATTGATTTTTTTATTCATTTTATAAAATAAGTTAGGATATAGTTAATTTTTATGTTTAATATAATCAATTTAAATAAAAGTTACACATCTAAATTAGGTTATCGTACGGATATTTTAAAAGATATTTCGTTTCAATTACCTAACACAGGGATTGTTTTTATTTTAGGAAAATCAGGAAGCGG
>NZ_JBGGGR010000045.1:0-33228 GCF_041276565.1 'Camptotheca acuminata' phytoplasma | reverse complement strand
TTCTTGTTCTTGTTCCATCCAGTCCATTTGAGATTTTCCATCATGAGTTTCGCCTATTTTATGTATTTTTCCACTGTGAAATAAAATTCTTTCCGTTGTAGTCGTTTTGCCAGCATCAATATGAGCCATGATTCCGATATTACGTACTTTATCAATCTTAAATTGATGTCCCATAATAAATTCTCCTTAATATGCATTCAGTTGTTTTTACCAACGATGATGTGCAAAAACCTTGTTGGATTCTGCCATACGATGCATATCTTCCTTTTTTTTAACAGCACCACCTATTCCAGCAGCAGCATCAATAATTTCTTTTGATAATTTTTCTTGCATTGTTTTAGCATTTCTTTTTTGTGCATTCAAAATTAACCATCTTAAACCTAAAGATTGACGTCTTTCAGCACGTACTTCTGAAGGAACTTGATAATTTTGGCTCCCTATAGTACGTGTACGAACCTCTAATATAGGCATAACATTATTCAAAGCTTCATTAAAAACATCTATTGGTTCTCTTTTTGTTATTTCTCTAACTTTGTCTAATGCGCCATATAAAATAGCTTTAGCGACTCCTTTTTTGCCATCTTTCATAATAGTATTAATAATTTTAGTAACTAATTTAGAATTATAAACAGGATCTAAAGAAATTTCTTTTTTATAAATTTTTTTCTTACGTGACATAATTTTATCCTCCTTTTTAATTAATAATTGATATTATTTTTTAGTATTTTTTTTAGAGCCATATTTTGAACGCCCTTGTTGTCTATTTGCGACTCCTGTAGCGTCTAAAGCTCCTCTTACTACATGATAACGTACACCAGGTAAATCTTTGACTCTTCCACCACGAACTAAAACTACACTATGTTCTTGTAAAGAATGACCTATTCCAGGAATATAAGCAGTTATTTCCGTTTTATTACTTAAACGTACTCTAGCGAATTTTCTTAAAGCTGAATTGGGTTTTTTAGGAGTCATAGTAGATACTTTGATGCAAACACCAGATTTTTGAGGAGAATTAAAATTAATATTTTTTTTCTTCAAACTATTAAATCCGTATCCAAAAGCTGGCGATTTATTTTTAGAAACTTTATCTACTCTTTTATTTCTAATTAATTGAGGAATAGTAGGCATAAAAAACTCCTTTTTATAATTTTCGATTCATAATAAAAAAAATTTTACAATAATAAATTAATAAACTTATATTTTATATAATACATATAATTATAACTTTTTTTTATAAAAAAAACAATATTTTTCTTTTTAAAAAAAGAAAAATATCATTTTTATTTAATTTATTTATTATTTTTATTTACAGGATAATCAAATTTATTAGATTCTAAAATTCCTGTTCCTGCTGGAATCAATCCACCAACAATAACATTTTCTTTTAAACCATATAAATAATCTGATTGACCTTTAATAGCAGCATCAATTAAAATCTTAGTAGTTTCTTGGAAAGAAGCCGCTGAAAGGAAAGATTCACTTTTTAAAGAAGCTCTTGTGATGCCTAATAAAACAGGTTTTCCAACTGCTAAAGTTTTATTTTCTTTTAACATTTGAAGATTTACTTTTTTAAATTCTTTTATAGAAACTTCTGTTCCTGGTAAAAAAGGAGTATCGCCTTCAAAAATAATTAAAACTTGTTTAAACATTTGACGAATAATAATTTCAATATGTTTATCACTGATTGTAACACTTTGAGATTGATATACTTGTTGTACTTCTTCTAAAATATATTTTTGTGTTTGTTCAACATCAGTAATTCTTAATAATTCTCTTAAATCGATAGAACCTGTTGTTAATTGTTGTCCAGCGTAAACTCTTGTATTTTCTTGAACTATAATTTCGACATTAGAATAAATATCGTAAATAACTTTTGTTGTTGGATCATAATCAGGAACAATAACAATTTGAGGTAATGAAGAATTTATATTTTTTATTTCTTCTATATAGCCATCATATTCACTGATAATAGATTTTCCTTTAGGTCTTCTAGCTTCAAATAATTCTTGAATTCTTGGTAATCCTTGAGTAATATCAGAAACCGCTAAAACTCCTCCAGTATGGAAAGTTCTCATTGTTAATTGTGTTCCAGGTTCTCCGATAGATTGCGCTGCTATTACTCCAACAGCTTCACCAATTTCAACTTTTTTATTGTTAGCCAAATTTAAACCATAACATTTGCTACAAACACCAAATTCTGAATGACAATGGAAAATACTTCTTATTTTAACTTTTTTGATTTCTGAAGAAACAATTTTTTCAATGACTTCTTCTGATAAAAGTTCATTTTTACCAACGATCATTTCTTGTGTTTTAGAATTAAAAATATTTTCAGCAGCGAAACGACTAAAAATACGTTGTTCTAAAGAAATTATTTCTTTACCATCTCTGTTAATAGCTTCAACATAAATACCTTGATCAGATCCACAATCTTCTTGTGTAATAATATTATCTTGTGCTACATCGATCAATCTACGAGTTAAATAACCTGATTCTGCTGTTTTTAAAGCAGTATCAGTAGACACTTTACGAGCTCCGTGAGTTGAGAGGAAAAATTCAGAAACTGTTAATCCTTCTTTAAAAGAAGTTTTAACAGGAATTTCTAAAATTTCACCCTTAGGACTATTCATTAATCCTCTCATACCTGATAATTGAGAAAAGTTAGAAGTATTTCCTCTTGCTCCACTATCACTTATCATAAACAAATTATTATCTCTATTAAGTTCTTTCATTAAGCCTTCTTGAATTTGTTCACGAATAATTTTCCATTCTTGAATAACTAAATTTTTCTTTTCAGAAGATGTTAAAAAACCATCATTATAAAAATTTTCTATTTTCGTAATTTTATTTTCTGTTTTTTCTAATAATTCTTCTTTTTTAGAATAAACACTAATATCACTATGAGAAATAGTAATTCCTGCGATAGTAGAATATTTAAATCCTAAATCTTTAATATCATCCAACATTTTAGATGTTTCATTGATAGTACTTTTTTTGAAAACACGATCAATTATCATTGATAAGAATTTTTTCTTGAAAGGTTCAATGTATGGAGAATCATTTAAATATTGTTGAGGATCTTGTGCTTTCGGAACAAAATAAAAATCTGGTGTTTTAATTTCTAAATTAAATAAAGTAGGTTCTTGGATATATGGAAAATCAGAAGGTAAAATATTATTAAAAATTAATTTACCTAAAGTAGTTACTAAATATTTTTCTTTTTGTTCTGGAGTAAAATAAGAGTTAACATTAACTGTTGGAACTAAAATTTTAGTATGTAAATGAATTTCTTTATTGAAATAAGATAATTCAGCGTCTTTTAAATCAAAAAAGATTTTACATTCGTTACGATGTTTGTAATGATGTTGTTCTGTTTTTAATTCAGATTGAAATCCTTCTACAATACGATCTTTTTTCTCTTCGATAGTTAAATAATAATTTCCTAAAACCATATCTTGAGAAGGGAATAAAACAGGATTTCCATTTTTAGGATCTAAAATATTATTTGAAATTAACATTAATAAACGTGCTTCAGCTTGAGCTTCAACAGAAAGAGGTAAATAAACAGCCATTTGGTCGCCATCAAAATCGGCATTAAAAGCAGGAGTAACTAAAGGATGTAATTTAATCGCTTTTCCGTCAATTAATTTTGGTTCAAAAGCTTGAATTCCTAAACGGTGCAAAGTAGGTGCTCTATTTAATAAAACAGGATGTTCTTTAACTACTTCTTCTAAAACATTAAAAACGTATTCATCCATTTTTTCATATAAAACAGTAGCACTTTTTTTGTCGATGCCTCTTGTTTCTTGTAATTTATTTAAAATAAAAGGTTTAAATAAAATAACGGCCATAATTCTAGGTAAACCACATTGATGAATTTTTAATTCAGGACCGACAATAATAACAGATCTTCCTGAATAATCCACTCTTTTACCTAAAAGGTTTTGACGAAAACGACCTTGTTTTCCTCTTAACATTTCTGATAAAGATTTTAATGTTTTATTTTTGTCAATGTTGAAATTATTTTTTTTATTAACTTTAACATTATCAAATAATACATCAACAGCTTCTTGTAACATTCTTTTTTCGTTTTTAATAATTAATCTAGGTGCTTTTTGTTTTATTTGTTTTTTTAAACGATTATTACGATTTAAAATTCTTCTGTATAAATCATTTATATCAGCAGTAGCAAAACGTCCACCATCTAAAGGAACGATAGGTCTCAAATCAGCTGGAAGAATAGGAAGCACATCCATAACCATCCATTCAGGTTTGTTATCAGATTGATTAAAAGATATTAAAATTTCTAATCTTTTGATAATACTATCTCTTTTTTGTTTTGAAATATGTTTTAAAATATTTCTTAATTCATTTATTTCTTTATTTAAATCTAATTCTTGTAATAATTTTTTAACAGCTTCTGCACCTGTTAAAGCAACAAAAGAATCATCACCATACATATCTAGATAATTTCCGTATTGGATTTCTGATATAATTTGTCCTTTTACTAATCTAGTTCTTCCTGGAGTAAAAACAATATAAGAAGCATAATAAACTATTTCTAATAATTCTTTTGTTTTGATACCTAATAAAATAGACAATCTACTTGGAGAACTGTTTAAATACCAAGTATGAACAATAGGAGCAGCTAATTCAATATGTCCCATTCTTTCACGACGTACTTTTTGTTCTGTTATTTCAACTCCACATCTAGGACAAATTTGAGATATTTGTAATGGTTGTTTTTTGTTACAAGAACATGAAAAATCTTTAGAAGGGCCAAAAATCTTAGGACAAAAAAGTCCTCCAATTTCTGGTTTAGAAGTACGATAATTAATAGTTTCGTAATTAACTATTTCACCATAAGACCATTGTCTTATTTCGTTGGGAGAAGCTAAACGAATTTTAAAATATTCATATTCACGACTTCCATATTTTTTTTCAGAATCAGAAAAGAATATTTTTTTTTCTAAAGAAGGATTAGATTCTTCAGGAATATATTCGTTTTCATCTTCAGAATTATATCTATATAGAGTAAAAATATCTTCAATAGATCTAAAATAATCTGGTTCTTCGTTTTCTAATATCTTATACAAAAAATCTAAATCTGATGTTAAAAGAGCATGAGAATTATTAATTTGATTTTTTGATAAAAGAATAATAAGTTCTTGTTCTAAATCTAAATTTTTTAAATTTTCAGGTAAAAAATTAGTTCTTAAAATAGGAATTATTTCTGAAAAACTATCTTTATTTAATAAAGATTGTAATTCTTTTAAAGTATATAAATTAAAATCTTTTAAATAATTAATCTCTATTGATTTCAAAGATTTTAAGGTTGATTCAGAAAGAGAAAAATTTTCAATTTGAACATCCAAAGTCATAATAATGATAATTTTACTCCTTATTTTTTTCGACTAAAGAATGATTTACTTTATTTTCTTTAGTATCAGATTTTATCAATTCCACATGCAATCCTAAAGATTGTAATTCTTTAGTAAAAACTCTAAAACTTTCAGGAATAGATGGTTTCGGTAAAGGTAATCCATTAACTATAGCGTTATAAGTTTTATTACGTCCTATCATATCATCACTTTTGACAGTTAAAAATTCTTGTAAAGTATGAGCTGCTCCGTAACCATATAAACTCCAAACTTCCATCTCACCAGTTCTTTGTCCTCCTGGTCCAACACTACCTTGTCCACGTGTTGCTTGATTTGTTATTAAAGTATATGGTCCAACGTTTCTTGCATGTAATTTATCATCAACCATATGAGACAATTTGATCATATATAATGTTCCAACTGAAATACGATTGTCATAAGGTTCTCCAGTACGACCATCATATAAAACCATTTTTCCATCTAAAGGAATATTAGCTTCTTGCATAATATCTTTTAAATCTTCGTTGTTAGCGCCATCAAAAACAGGAGTAGCAACTTTGATTCCTAATTTTCTAGCAGCAAATCCTAAATGCATTTCTAAAATTTGTCCGATATTCATTCTACTTGGAACACCTAAAGGATTTAACATAACATCAATAATTGTACCATCTTCCATATAAGGTAAATCTTCTTTAGGTAAAATACGAGATACAACCCCTTTATTTCCGTGACGACCTGCTATTTTATCGCCTTCTTTAATTTTTCTTTTTTTAGCAATATAAACTCTAACAATTTCGTTAACTCCAGGAGTAGATATAAAATCTCCATTAGCAGTTGATAAATGTTCTACACTTTGAACAATTCCAGCTTCACCAAAAGGAACTCTTAAAGAAGCATCTTTGTAATCTCTTACTTTTTCTCCAATAATAGTATGAATTAATCTTTCATAAGGAGTCATTTCGAAAACTACTTGAGGAACGATTTTACCTACTAAAATATCTCCTTCTTTAACTTCAGAACCTGGAATAATAATTCCGTTCTCATCTAAGTTACGAATAGCTTCTTTGCTTACGTTAGGAATTTCACGAGTGATTTCTTCTTTTCCTGCACCTTTTTTTAATTCTCTTGCAACGATTTCATATTTCGTTATATGAATAGATGTATAAACATCGTTATGAACTAAATTTTCAGAAATAATAATAGCATCTTCGTAATTATAACCTTCCCAAGTCATAAAAGCTACATTAATATTTTTTCCTAAAGCTAATTCACCTTTATCAGTAGCAGGACCATCAGCGATAATATCACCTTTTTTAACAAGTTCGTTTTTTCTAACAATAGGTTTGTGTAACATTAAAGTATTTTGATTAGATTTTTCGAAAACAGTTAATGGATATTCTTTTTCTTCATTGTCTTCGCTTTTAATAACAATTTTTTGAGCATCAACATATGAAACACGTCCATCTTGTTCAGATAAAACTAAACAACCTGAATCTTTAACTATTCTATGTTCGATCCCTGTACTTACAACAGGAGAATCTGTTATTAATAAAGGTAATGCTTGACGTTGCATATTTGTACCCATCAAAGCACGAGAAGCATCGTTATGCTCTAAAAAAGGAATAGTAGAAGTAGCCACCGAAACTATTTGTTTAGGTGAAACATCTATATAAGAAAGTTGATCGATATCATACATTCCTGTTTCACCATTTTTTCTAGCTATAACTTTATTTTTTTTGAAAGTGTTATCTTCATTCAAAAGTGCATCTGCTGAAGCAATAATTTTATCTTCTTCTTGAATTGAGGTTAAATATTTGAATTCACTTGATACTTTTGTAATATCGTCTAATTGTTCTACTTTAAAAAAAGGAGTTTCAATAAAACCGTATTTATCTACTTGAGCATAAGTTGATAAAGAAGAAATCAAACCAATTGAAGGTCCTTCAGGTGTTTCAATTGAACATAATCTTCCGTAATATGAATTATGAACGTCCCTTACTTCAACCCCGGCACGATCACGATCGATTCCACCAGTACCTAAAGCAGAAATTCTTCTTTTTTGAGTTAATTCAGCTAAAGGATTGATTTGATCCATAAAATGTGATAAACGTGAACTACTAAAAAAGCTTTTAACAACCATCGAAAGGGATGAAAAATTAACTAATCCATTTGGAGTAGTTGTTTCAAATTTGCTAATAGACATTCTATCTTTGATATTTTTTTCAGATCTAGTTAAACCGATACGGAATTGATTTGTTAATAATTCTCCTACCAATCTTAATCTTCTGTTACCTAAATAATCTATATCGTCAATTTCGCCTACACCTTCATAAAGATTTAAATAATAACTCACACTAGCTATAATATCGGATAAGAAAATATTTGTACATTGTTCAGATTGATTATTACCAATAACTTTAATAAATTGTTTGTTGTTATCGTCATCTAATTTGTAAACTTCTAAAACTTCATTTAAAACTTTTTTCTTTGTTTCAAAAACTATTTCTTTAAATAAATTATTATTTTCTAAAAAAAATTCTATTACTGATTCTTCTAAAAATTCCTTATTTTCTTGCAAAAATTCTATAGTTTCGTTAGTTAATAAGGTATCAGCTTCAACTAAAATTTCTCCTGTCAAAATATTTGTAATATGTTCTTTAATATATAAATCAGTATCAGAATTATCTTTTTTATAAACTAATTCTGGATCTTCTTTTGAATTATTTTCGTTTTCTAAATTGGATTCTGGATTAACTAATTCTCTAGTAAAATGTTTTCTTTTTTCTTTTAATTCTTGAATAACGTGTTTATTTAACAAAGTTCCTTTTGGAAATAAAATTTCGCCTGTGTCGATATCTTTTAAATCGTAAGTTAAATAAGTGTTTTCAACTCTTTTTAAAATATCTAATTTTTTATTAAGTTTATATCTTCCCACAGAAGATAAATCATATTTTTTACGATCAAATAATCTTGTACGAATAAATTCACGAGCAGAATTAACAGAAACTTTTTCACCTTGATTTAATTTTGAATAAAGTTCAATAATAGCTTCTTCACTGTTGGAAGTGTTATCTTTATCAAAATTTAATTCTAAAAGTTTATTTTTACCAAAAACATTTTCGATTTCTTCTTTTGAATTGAATCCTAAAACTTGAATAAACTTAGTTAAAGAAATTTTTTTTGAACGATCTAACTTAGCATACAAAACATCTTTATTGCTTTGTTCGTATTCGATCCAAGCTCCTCGAGTAGGAATAATTTGAACTTCATAACGCATCTTATTATATTTTAAATCAAATTTTTGAGTAAAATAAGTACCAGATGAACGTATAATTTGAGATATAATTACTCTTTCAATTCCGTTAATAATAAAGTTTCCAGAAGGAGTCATTAAAGGTAAATCTAATATTAATACACGATTTTTTTTGATTTCACCTGTAAGAACATTTTCTAATCTTACATTAACAAATAATTCAGAAGAATAACTTAAGTCTAACTTTTTAGACTGTTTAGGAGAAAATTTAGGTTTTTCTAAATAAAAATCATCAAAATATAATTTTAAATTACCATTATAACTTGTAATAGGTGAAATATCAGATAAAGTTTCTTGAATTCCTTTTTTTAAAAATAATTCAAAAGAATCCATTTGTGTCTTAATTAAATTTGGTAAAGGAAAATCATAATTCATTTTAGAATAATTACGACGTTCTACTTTGGTGCCATACTTAACATTAGAATATTTTTTCATTTTTTTTAAACTCCAAACCATAATTATTAATTTTAAAAATGAAAAATTCATAAAATGAATTTTGAATAAAGACAATAAAAAACCTAAGATGTTCTTTTACTTAGGTTTTTTATTAAAAAATAATTATTTTTTGAAAAATTATTTTAATTCGATTTGAGCTCCTAATTTTTCTAATTTAGCCTTTATATTTTCTGCTTCAATTTTGTCAACGTTTTCTTTAATAACAGCGTTTGGTGTTTCTGTTAATTTTTTAGCATCTATTAATCCTAAATGAGTAATATCACGAACCTCTTTAATAACTGGAATTTTACTTGAATCTTCTCCAAAATTTTTCATAATAACTGAAAATTTTGTTTGTTCTACTTGTTCGTTATTAGATTCATTTTTGTTACCAGAAGTAGCGACCACACTAGAAAGATCAAATCCAAATTCTTGTTGAATTCCGTCTACCAATTCTTTAATTTCTAATAATGTCATTTGTTTTAAAGCTTCTATAAAAGTTTCTTTATTTAATTTTGTCATTACTTTATCTCTCTTTACATATATAAATTTTTAAAAAATAATTTAAAATAACAATTTATATTATAAATTATTTTTGTTTTTGTAAAACATTTAAACCCATTGTTAATTCTCTCAAAGAAGCAAGCATCATTGAAGCCAAACTTGCCAATAAACTTTCTTTTGAAGAGTACAAAGATAATTCGCTAATATCTTTTTTAGAACATACTTTGTTTTCGAGAACACCAACAACAATTTTTAAAAAATCAAATTTTTTAGAAAATTCATCTAAAATTTTCATAGAATTAATTGAATCTTTAGAACAAAGTAATAAAGCCTTAGCGTTTTTAGATAAATCAGCCAATTCATTGTAATTTACTGTTTTGAAGGCTCTTTTAAGTATATTGTTAGGATACAATTTAATTGTACTATTATTTTTTTTTAATTCAACACGTAATTCTGTTAAATCACTTACTGTTAAACCTTGATATTCAAATAAAATAATCAATTCTGAACTCTTAATATTTTGTATTAATAAATCAACTTCTTGACTTTTTTTATCAATAACGTTTTTATTTACCATTAAAAATAAAAATCCTTCCTTTTTATGAATAAACAAAATAAACAACCGTTTTGGTTAATTTCAATTTTCAACAAACAAAATCAAAAAAATCAAAAATTTTTTTATTTTTTTAAATTGATGCAAAATCTACTTTAACGCCTGGTGCCATTGTTGTAGAAAGAGTCATTGATTTAACAAAATTTCCTTTGACTGTTTTAGGTCTCGAAGATATTAAATTTTCATAAAAAAATTTCAAATTATCAGCTAATTCATCTTCTGTAAAAGAAATTTTACCTAAAACAACATGTAAATTAGCATTTTTATCTAATTTATATTCTATTCTACCTTTTTTAACATCTTGAACTATTTGTGAAATATTATCTGTTACAGTTCCTAATTTTAAATTCGGCATTAAACCTTTCGGACCTAAAATACGTCCTAATTTAGCAACTGAAGGCATCATTTCTGGGGTAGATATTAAAACATCAAAATCAACCCAATTCTTAGAAATACGATCTACTAAATCTTGATCTCCAACATAATCAGCTTTTGCTTCTTCAGCTTCTTTTGATTTTAAACCTTTAGCTAAAACAGCAACTTTTAAATTTTTTCCTGTTCCATGAGGCAAAATCAAAGCCCCTCTTAAATTTTGTTCTACCTTTTTGGGATCTAATTTAAGAGACAAACTACATTCTACAGTAGCATCGAAATTAACTATTTTAGTTTTTTTGATTAATCCGATAGCTTCTGAAAGCGAATATATTTTATTAAAATCTATCAACTTACTAATTTCTAAATATTTTTTGCTTCTTTTCATAATTAAAATATTTTTTTAAAAATATTAATTCTTTCTATAAAATTATTAAAATTTTTTTTAAAAAAATAAACAAAAAAATTAATCGATAACTTCGATTCCCATGCTTAAAGCAGTACCTTTTATTATTTTACAAGCATTTTCTAATGAATAAGAATTTAAATTCGAAAATTTCATTTGTGCTATTTCTTCTATTTGTTTTTGAGTTAAAGTAGATACTTTATTTTTTTTAGAATTAGAAGAACCTTTTTGGATATTAGCAGCTTTTTTAATAAGGTCGCTTGAAGGAGGAGTTTTAACGATAAAAGTAAAAGTTCTATCTTCATAAACAGAAATAACAACAGGAATAATAAATCCTATTTTGTCTTTTGTAACTTCATTAAATTGAGAACAAAATAAAGGAATATTTACCTGAGCTTGTCCTAAAACTGGACCTACTGGTGGAGCAGGATTAGCTTTTCCAGCAGCAATTTGCAATTTAATAGTTTTTACAATATTTTTAGCCATTATATTAATCCAAAACCTCTTGAATAACTTATTTTTGTTTTTACACAAATAAAAAAATAATTAAAATATTTTTTTAATATAAAAAATCTATAAAAATAAAAAAAACAAATATTTAAAATTATAACATAATTAAATGATAAAAAAATATCAATAAATTATTTAATTTCTTTAAAAGAAGAAAAAGAAATTTCAATCGGAGTATTTCTTCCGAATAAATCAATTTCTACTACTAATATATTTTTACTATTATCTATAAAAGAAACTATTCCTTGTTTTCCAACAAATGAACCCCTAATAATTTCTACTCTTTTATTGATTAAATGATTGTAATCAGGTTTTTTTATAATACCCATTTGAATTAAAATAGGTTTTATTTCACTTTCTCTTAAAGGTACAGGTTTTGATTCATTGCCTTTTGTATAACCCAAAAAACCAGTTACTTTAGGAAGATTCCGAACAACAAACCAAGAATAATCAGTCACAATCATTTTGACAAAAACATATCCAGAAAACATTTTTCTTTCTTTTTCTTGTTTAGAACCGTCCGCTTTTATCTTGAAATATTTTTCTTTAGGATAAATAACGTCAAAAATAAGATTAGACATTTTCGAACCAATATTCATAAGTTTTAATAAATCTTCTCTTACAGAATTTTCATAACCTGAATAAGTTTGAACAATATACCATCTTGGTTTATTATCAAATTCTACTATTTTATCTTCTGATTTTTGTTCTTCTTTTATATTTTTTTTTTCTTTATTTTTCATCTCATATCCTTAATTAATTAAATTATTTGTTTAACTTAAAAGGATCTAAAAATTCAGAATAAACTTGTTCAAACAATTTAACTGTACAAACTAAAATAATAGCAAAAATAACAACTTTTATAAATTGTAAAACAATATTACCAAAAGAAGGCCAAGTTATTACAAAAATATCCTTAAAAATTTTTCTAATAAAAGGTAAAAAACCAATTACCAAAACCAAAAAAGAAGAAACCATACAAAACAAAAATAAATAAAAATATTCTGATTCTTGTGTATGTATCTTTATCAAAGTACTAAAAATTCCCATAGATAACATGGAAAAAACAATAAAAAAAATGTTTATTAAACCATATTCTTTTTTAATAATTCGAAATAAGGGAATAACATCAACTTCTTCTTTATTATGTTTTAATATCATATATAATACCCCTTTTTTTATTTATCTAGATTCTTCATGTAAAACATGTTTTTTACATTTAGGACAATATTTTTTTAAACTCAATCGTTTATTGACACGATCAACAGCCTTAATATGATAATTACGACTTAAACATAAATCGCAAATTAAAATATTTTTTTTCATGAAAATAATATCCTTTTTTAAAAAATTGAAAAAAAAATAAATCTAAATAAAAAATAACTGTTTTTTAACATTCTAACATATTTTTAAAAAATATAAAAAATTTAATATTTAAATTGTGATACATACATTATCAAAGCAGCAGCCACACTAACATTTAAAGAGTTAATTTTTCCTTGCATAGGTATTTTAATTAAAAAATCACAACTTTTTTTTAATAAATAGCGAATACCTGATGCTTCATTACCTAAAACAATAGCTAAAGATGAATTATATTCTACAGAATTAAAATTTACATCTGCTGTCATATCTGTACCTATAATAAGAATATTATGTTTTTTTAATAACAAAATAGTTTGATATAAATTATTAACTAAAAAAATATTGACATATTCTAAAGCACCACTAGATGCTTTGGCTACTGTTCCTGTTAAAAGAACTTGATTTTTTTTAGATATAATGACACCATCAAAATTAGTGGTTTCCATAGTTCTTAAAATGGCCCCAAAATTATGAGGATCATAAATACCATCTAAAATCAAAAATTTTTTTAATTTATTTGAATTTAAAAAAAAAGATAAATCACTATATTCATAATCTTTAACTTCCGCTACTACTCCTTGATGTTCTGTATTTTGTGTTTTTTCATTTAATTGATGTTTATCTACCAATTGATAATTAACGTTATTCTGATTTAAAAAATTTAAAAAATTTTTATCAGTCATTTTTTGATTTATATACATTTTATAAATAGGTCTTTTATTTTTGATAACTTCTTTTATTACATTTTTGCCATAAACTATCATGGAAAATTCCTTCTTCTTGAAAATAAAAAATAATAATTATTTATATTTTTATTATTTTATTAATGAAATAATTATTTAAATAAAATTATTTAAAAATGATTGATTAAAAATCCAATATAAAACAGAAAAACTTAAAAACATTGTAATAATTAATATAATTTTAAATTTATTAAAAGGAAAACAATTTATAACAAACAAAATAAAGAAAATTAAAGAAATAAAAATAGCTAAATATTGAGAAACATTAGAAGTTGGACAATTAATTAATAATAAAAGATAAAAAAAACTCATTGTTAAAGAATAAAACAAAGATCTTTTCGCAATATTTCTAAAAAAAGATTTTTCTATTTTTTTATTATTTTTGTCTAAAGATAAAAAAAATGCTGGAATCCCTATAAAGAAACTATCGAATAAATTAAACTGTAAAGGTACTAAAGGAAAAGGAAGTAATGAAGATTTATTACCTTTCAATAAATAAACGGAATTATATAATATATTAATAATAACTAATGAAAAAAACAAAATATTTTTTGTCAAAAATAAAATCGCATTTTTTTTTAAATTATTAACAATTTTTCTTCCTTCTGAAACTACTTGAGGTAAAGAACTAAATTGAGAATCTAATAAAACTAAATTAGCTACGTGTTTAGTAGATTCGCTACCTGAAGCCATAGCAATCGAAATATCTGACTCTTTAAAAGCTAAAATATCATTAACTCCATCGCCTATCATTGCTACTTTTTGGTTATTCTTTTTTAAATTTTGAATAAGAATTTTTTTTTGTTCCGGAGAAACTCTACCGAAAACATCATTTTCCATAACAATTTTATTTAATTCTTTGTTAGGAACACCCATTAAATTGATAACTTTTCGAGAATCAGAAATAATATTTAATTTTTTAGATATAAAAGATACTGTGTCTGGATTATCTCCTGAAATAATTTTAATTTTAATACCATTTTGAATAAAAAAATTAATAACATCAAAAGCATCTTTTTTAATTGTATCTTCTAAAGCGATCAAAGAAACAATTTTATAATTAGTATTTTCTTTGATATCTTCTAAAGCGGTATCAGTTTGAGCCAAAAGCAAAACACGATATCCTAATTGAGCTTGTTTTTGAAAATCTTTTTTAATTTTATAAAACTGTTTTTTTAAAATAAATTCTGGTGCTCCTAATAAAAATGTTCCTAAATTTTCTATTTCTACACCGCTATATTTTCTACTACTAGAAAAACTTTGTGTTTTTAAAATATTATGTTTATTTTTTTGTAATTTGTCTTCAAAAGGGAAATAAAACTTTTGATATAAAGCGTTTTGAGTAGAATTATTATTCGGGAAAGCACTAATAATATCAAACATTAATCGATTTGAAACTAAATTAGAATCAGGATATTTTAAAACATTTTTAACTGTCATAGTTCCATCTGTAATAGTACCTGTTTTATCCAAACATAAAACATCAATTTGAGCTAACATTTCGATACCAAAAAGATCTTTAACATAAGTATTTTTTTTAACTAATCTGATACAACCAACAAATAAGGAAACACTAGTTAAAAGAAATAATCCAGAAGGCATAATACCTAAAATAAAACCACATATTCCTAAAATAAAATTTGTTCTTTCATTATCAATACTTTTAAACATAAACAAAATCAAAATAGGAATTAAAATTGTTAACAAGTAAATAATAATTTTAATTAATGATGAAAAACTTTCTAACAAAGGAGTTTTAATTCTTTTATATTTTTTAGCTTCTTTTGTTAATTTAGAAACATACATATTTTCGCCAACATAGATAACAACAGCACAAGCAGTTCCGCTAACAACATAACTACCAGAATATAAAAAATCACCTTCTTTTTTTAAAACAAAATCAGATTCTCCTGTTAAAAAAGATTCATCAACTTCTATAGTTCCTTTTTTAACACATGAATCAGCTATAATTTGAGATCCTAATTCTAAATATAAAACATCTTCTGTAACAACATTTTCAATAGGTATTTCTAATAAACTAAAATCTCTAATAACTTTAGTTGCATTCAAACTTAATAAAAAGACTTTATCTAAAGTCTTTTTAGCTTTGATTTCTTGAAAAATATTAACAGAAACATTTAAAGAATTAATAAATAAAAAAAATAATTGTTCGTATCTTCCTTGAGAAATCACAAAAACAGCAATCAATACCAACAATAAATTAAACAAAGTAAAAAGATTAGAAAAAATAATACTTTTAATGCTTTTATTTAGATTATTTACAGTTACATTATTTTCTTTATTTTTTATTTTGTTTTCGACTTCTTCGTGAGTTAAACCTTTAATATCAGACCAAAATTTATTTTCTTTTTTATTCATATCATTTTATATACCGTTTTTATCTAATATTTTTTTATTATAAAATTCTTTTCAATATTTATTAATTAAATTAATTGTTCTTTTTGTAAAATATTTCTTAAAAAATCAGATTCTTCAAAATCTCTATTTTGTTTTGCTTTTTCCCATGAATTATAAATTTCAATATGTTTACTTGTGATATCTTTTAAAGTAACAAAAATATTTAAACATTCTAATAAATAAAGGAATGTATTTTGTAATTTTGCTAACTCGTGTAATTCTAAAGTTTTATTTATTTTTTTTAATAATTCTTCCAACATAGTAAAAATATTTGGAGTATCAAAATTATTAGACATTAATGAAAAAAATTGTTGAATATAAAAAGAATCTTTTTGTTGACTATTAATTTTATTTAAAATTAATTTAAAATTAATTTTATTTAAAGTATAAATAATTTTATCATATTTAATTTTAAAATTTTGCATTAATTTATCACTGTATTCAATAGGTTGCATATAATTATGATATAAAAAAAATAATTTAATAACATTAGGACCGAATTTTTCTAACAAATCTTTAGCTAAGACAACATTCCTTAAAGATTTACTCATTTTATCGTTTTGATAATCAACACGTCCAACATGCATAAAAAAATTTGAGATGTTTTTTTTATTCATAGCGAAAAATTGAGATTGTTCGTTTTCATGATGAGGAAATTTTAAATCGTTTCCACCACCGTGAATATCTATTGTATTTTGAAAAATTTCTTGAATCATTGTCACACATTCAGTATGCCAACCTGGTCTTCCGTAAAACCAAGGACTTTCGTATTTAATTCCGTCTTCAGTTTTTTTCCATAAAACAAAATCTTCTGTATTTTGTTTTTGTGAATCTATTGTTTTTCTGACATTTTTTTGTAGTTTTTTTAAATTTTGATTACTTAAAGAACCGTAAGAAGAAATTAAATCTGTTTTAAAATAAATTCCTTCTGGTAATTCGTATGTATATCCTTTTTCAATTAATTTACCTATAAAAGAAATAATTTGATCCATATATTGAGTCACTGAAGGATATTTGTCGATGTTTTTTATTTCTAATTCAGACAATAAATCAAAAAAATAATGAATATATTGTTGAGATATTTGTCTTTCAGATGATCCACTGTCTAAAGCTTTTTTTATTATTTTATCATCGATATCTGTAATATTAACTACTAAATAAGCTTCGAATCCTGAAAGTGAAAAATATTTTTTCACTAAATCAAAAAAAATTAACGGTCTTATATTTCCTATATGTAAATGATCATAAACTGTAGGACCACAAACATACATATTAACTTTTTTACTTTCTACAGAATAAAATTTTTCTTTTTTATCTATTAAAGAATTATAAATTTTTAACATAAATTCCTTTTTTTATATCATAAACGATTTTTTAAATACAAAAAAAATATTTATTTAGATATCATATCTAAATTTTTTTGAATGTTTTCTAAAATTTTTCTTTTTCCTAATAATTCTAAATAAATATTCAAAGAAGGACCATGTAATTTTCTAGTACAAACGGCTCTAACAGTAGAAAAAAGTTCTTTTCCTTTTAAATTAGTTGATTTACTGAATTTTTCAATAATATTTTGAATCGAATCCAAATGAAAATCTTTTTCAGATAAAGACGAAAATAAATCGTTCAATATAGGAATAAAATGCCAATTTTTTTTATCTTGAAAAAAAGCAATTGTTTCTTCTTCTAGTTTTTCATCAACAAAAAAAATTATATATAATTCAGTTATTTCTTCAATATAATCAATTCTACTTTTGAATAAGAAAATTATTTTTTCTAATTTTTCGTTTTCTAAAAAAATGTTTCTTTTAATAAAAAAGTTTTTAGATTTTTCTAATAAATCAGATACAGACATTTTTTTTAAATATTGATTGTTAATGAATAATAATTTTTTATCATCGAAAATAGCTGGTGCAGAAACAATCCTTTTAGGATCAAATAAAGAAATCATTTCTTGAGGTGAAAAGATGGTTTTATTCGAATTAGGAGAAAAACCTAAAAGAGATAAAAAATTAAATAAAGCTTGAGGTAAATAACCTAAAGAAATATATTTAGAAATAAATTGAAAATTATCGTTGTCTCTTTTGCTTAATTTTTTTTTATCATTATTTAAAATTAAGGATATATGACCAAAAATGGGAATTTCCCAACCAAAAGACTGATAAATCATAATTTGTTTAGGAGTATTTGTTATATGTTCCTCACCTCTTAATATATGAGAAATTTTCATCAAATGATCATCAACAGCTACAGAAAAATTATAAGTCGGAAAATGATTTTCTTTCATAATGATCCAATCTTCAATATTAGAGCTTTCGAAACTCACTTTACCTCTGATCATATCATCGAATTGATAAACAACATTAGAAGGAACTTTAAAACGAACAACATATTTATCAGTATCTTTTTGAAATTCTTTATAAGCTAAATTTTTTTTTAATAAAATTTCAGTATATTCTTGATAAATAGATAATCTTTCGGATTGTTTGTAAGGTCCAAAAGATCCTGAAATATCAGGTCCTTCGTCCCATTGAATACCTAACCACTTTAATTGTTCTAATTGAGTACTTTCGCTATTTGCTACATTTCTTTTTAAATCAGTATCTTCAATTCTAATAATAAATTTTCCTTTATAACGACGAGCAAATAAATAATTAAATAAAGCAGTTCGAGCATTTCCGATATGTAAAAAACCAGTAGGACTCGGTGCATAACGTAATCTTATATCTTTCATATATTATGTATCACCTAAAAAAAATATATCCTAATAAAATCATTCCAAAATAATAATAAAAAAGAGCCTTTTTTATAAAAAAGACTCTTTTCAAAATGAATCAAAAAATATTAAAAAATTAACGTTTAGAAAATTGAGGTGCACGACGAGCTTTTTTTAAACCATATTTTTTACGTTCTACACAACGAGCATCTCTTGTTAATAAACTAGCTTTTTTTAAAATAATTCTTAAACTTGGTTCTACTTCTAATAAAGATCTAGCGATTCCTAAACGAATAGCTCCTGATTGAGCTGTTAAGCCTCCGCCATTAACATTAGCTATAACATCATATTTTTCTAAAGTTTTAGTTAAATTTAAAGGTTTAATAGTTTCAAGACGTATTTCTTTAAAAGGAATATAATTAACAAAATCTCTTTTATTAATTGTTATATTCCCTGTACCTTCAATTAAAATCACTCTAGCGACTGAACTTTTACGTCTACCCAAACCAAAATATTGCGTTTTATTCATTTTATAATTATACCTCTACAATTTGTGGTTTTTGTGATTCATGTCTATGTGTTTCGTTAGCATAAACAAATAATTTTTTACGCATTTGACGACCTAATTTAGTATGTGGTAACATACCTAAAATAGCTTTTTCTACCACACGAGTAGGAAATTTTTGCATCATTTCTAAAGCACTTATCTTAGACAAACCACCAGGGTAACCTGAATGTTTATAGTAAAATTTTTGTTTCCATTTTTTGCCTGATAAATTGATTTTGGAAGCATTTATAACAGCAACATAATCGCCATTATCAATATTAGGAGTATAAGAAGTCTTATTTTTGCCTTTTAAAATAGAAGCAATTATAGTCGCGCATCTTCCTAATGTTTTACCTTTAACATCCACTAAATACCATTTTTTAACTACTTCTTTTTGATTAAAAGAAAAAGTTTTATTGTTAAATTTTGGATTTTCTTTTCGAACTAAAATATTTTCCATGAATATATAATATTTCCTATCATAGAATAATTTAATTTTAATACAATTAAAAATTAAATTATTTGGATTTTTGCAAAATTATCAAAAAAATATTAAAAAAAATTAAAGCTAAGTACAATTATTATACAAAAAAAACATAAAAATTAAATTAAAAATTTAAATAAAAAAATATTTATAATTTAAATTTTATTTATTTAAAAATAAAAATATTTTTTTAAATAAAGTAAACAATGATAATAAAATAACTTTTGTTTTTTAAAATGTTCAATTAATAAAATTTATATAAATAATTTGTTTTTTTAAAAAAATTTATAATTGTTTTTTAAAATAACATTAAAACAATATGAAACCTATTGATTTATAGAAAAAAATATTTCATAGTTTTCAAAACAAGATAAATATCTCATTTTCTTCATGAATAATATCGAAATTAGAACAAATAAAAAAAATATTTAAAAATACATACAAATTATTTTAACATAAAAATAAATAAAATAAAAATAATATATTTCAGAAAAACATTTTAATAAATTTAAAATTTAATATTTTGTTTCCGAAATAAAATAAAAAAATGAACTTTTTAAAAAATAAAAAAAATCAACTTATTAGCTGATTTTTTATTTCATTATTTTTAAGTTTTAGGATTTAGTATAAAATTTAAAAAAATATTAATAATTACAATTTTATTTATTTAAAAATTCAAAAATATAACTATTAGAAATAATATTTTTTTGATTTAAATTATTTTTACAAAAAATTGTTTAATTTAATGGAGCGAATGATGGGAATCGAACCCACTTCTCTAGCTTGGAAGGCTAGGGTAATAACCATTATACAACATTCGCTTATTTTTTAGATTTAATAATGGTCGGGAAAGCAGGATTTGAACCCGCGACCTCCTGGTCCCAAACCAGGCGCTATACCAAGCTAAGCTATTTCCCGTTTTTTTATTTTTTTTATTGATACTAAGTTTTCAAAAAGATAAATGGCGCATCCAAGAGGACTCGAACCCCTAACCTTCTGATCCGTAGTCAGATGCTATATCCAATTAAGCTATGGATGCTTTTTAGGATTTATATTTTGGTGACCCGTACGGGATTCGAACCCGTGAATGCATGCGTGAAAGGCATGTGAGTTAACCGTTTCTCCAACGGGCCTCTATTTTCAAATTATAAAATTATGCAATATTAAAAAAACAAATAAAATAAAATATTTCAAAACTACACATTATTTATTTTAACATAAAAATTTAACATAAAAAATTAAAATTGTATAAAATAATATTTTTTTGAAAAAATTACTTTTATAAATTGTAATAACAATAATAATTCAAATTAAAAATCCATTTTTTGAAAAAAATATTATTTTAAAATTAATTTATTTTTAGATAGAATCGATTTATGTTTTAATAATTTTTTTTCTATATTTGTTTATTTGTTATAATATTTTATAGTTTATAATTTATTTTTGGTAAAAATAATATAAAAACATTTAAAAAGATTCCTTAATAAAATTATAAAATAAAATAATCTCGTATTAATTAAAATAAATTATATAATGAAAAATTGAATATTCAATTTCAAAAGTGAAATAATAAAGAATTAAAAATTTTATTTTCATAATGTAAAATATGGCCCTGTAGCCAAGTGGTAAGGCATGGCTCTGCAAAAGCTGGATCGATGGTTCAAATCCATCCAGGGCCTCCAACATTTTTCTTAAATAAAAAAAATATTTTTTTGATATAAAAAACTTTATATTAAAAAAATATTTTTTTTATTTATAGTAAATCATTTCAAAATTATTTTCTTGAATATAAATATTACTATCTAATATAAATCACTAAATAAATTATTTTTTCAAAGATTTTTATTACTTTCAAAAAAATAAATATTTCAATTCAAAAAAAATTGAATCAAAATATTTATAAATTATTAATAATTTTATCAATAATTTATTTAGTTAATTTGATATTTAAATTTATAAATCGATTTCTTTTTTTCTAAATTTAATTTTTAACGGAATTCCAGTTAATTCTAAATTATCTCTTAATTGATTTTTTAAAAATCTTTCATAAGAAAAATGAATAAATTTAGGATCATTCACTAAACATAAAAATTCAGGCGGTTCAGTTATTGTTTGTTTTAAATAATAAAATTTAGCTTTTCCTTGATTAAAGAAAGAAGGAGGGTTAATATGAACTGCTTCATTTAAAATATCATTTAATAAATGAGTAGATATTTGTTGTTTATAATTAATAAAAACTTTATTCAAAACTGGATATAAAGTATGAATTCTTTTTTTATTAATAGCTGACAAAAACACTAAAGGAACATAATTAAAAAATTTAAATTCTGTTTTTACAATAGTTTCAAATTTTTTCATATCTTTTTCAGATGTTTTGACTAAATCCCATTTATTGTAAATAATAATACAAGGTTTTTGATAATTAAAAATTAAAGCAGCAATATTTCTATCTTGTTCGATAATATTTTGACTTGCGTCTAACACAAAACACACAATATCGCTTCTTTCAATAGCGTCTAAAGTTCTCAAAAAACTGTATTTTTCTTTTAAATTATTTAAATTACTTCTTTTTCTAATTCCTGGAGTGTCTATTATATTATATATTTGATCATCTGTTTCGAATATAGTATCAACAGAGTCTATTGTTGTCCCTGGAATATCAGACACAATCATTCTTTCTTTAGATAATAATGTATTTGTTAAAGTAGATTTACCAACATTAGGTCTTCCTACTATTGAAAATTTTAATTCTTTTGAATCGTTTTTATTTGTTTTTTCACGAGGACAATAAGAAATAATTTTATCTAATAATTGTCCGATTCCGATACCATGTTGAACACTAATAGGAATAATATCTTTAAATCCTAAAGAAAAAAAATCATAAATATTTTCTTTTAAATTGATATTATCAATTTTATTTACTGCTATAATAGTATTTTTTTTACTTTTATAAATAATCTTAGATATTTCTAATTCTTCTTCTACTAATCTGTTTTGACCATCAGTTACCCAAACAATTAAATTACATTCTTGAATAGCTAATTCAACTTGATATTTTATTTGTTTTACTAAAGGAACATTTTCGAAATTGATTCCTCCCGTGTCAATAATAGAAAAATCTTGATTCAACCACCTACCTAAAGCATAAATATTATCTCTTGTTGTTCCGGATTCTTCATAAACAATAGAAATTCTTTTATTTAAAATACGATTAAATAAACTAGATTTCCCAACATTAGGTCTTCCAATAATAGCTACTTTAAAATTCATAATCGTTTCGTACCATTCATATTTATAAATTTAAAAATTTTTTTTAAAAAAACTTACTATATTTATATTAAAACATAAAACAGATTTATCCATATATTTTTTAAGAATAAAATGTACTGACAAAAGAATTAGATAAAATAAACACAATACTACCTATAATTCTAGTAATTATCATAGCGAAAGATAATAATTCCATTCGATTGCTAACAGTCATAACTCCTACATTGCCAGTACTTCCGATACTATGTGAAGAAATACCTACTACTAAAGATGTCTCAAAATGATATAAATTAAACAACGAAGCTAAAAGAAAAGAACAAGAAATAGTGGTTAATAAAGAAAATAAAACTAATAATATAGTACGATAATCAACAATATGGTCGATTAAAACCTGGAAATTAGTTGTTAAACCTAAAAGAACCAAAACAGGAGCCGTAAAATTAACAGTCATAATTTTCCCTATTTGTAATAAATAATTTTTATATTCTTTCGGAAGCAAATCAAAAAATTGAACTATTAAAGCCAAAATAATTATATAAACTATGTCGTCTAATTTAATAATATGGTTCACTGATAAAAAATGATTAATCATGTTTCCAAGAGAATAAAAACCTAAAACAATTAATAAACCTATTCCTATATTTTGATATTCTAAAGGTATTTTTTTATTTTTTATTATTTTAGAATTCTTTTTTTGTTTTTGTAATTGACCTTGTCCGCTAAATTTAGTTTTATCTAAAAAATAATATAACATTCCTGATAAAATAATACTAAATATTCTAGCTATTATTACAGGAACTAAAAGAATACTTTTTATTTTTTCGTCTTTATCTTGTCCAAAAGTGTCTTTATATGCACCACCAGATGAACCACCTACTCCTAAATTAACACCTCCATTTGTTAAAGGAGAAGAAATAAAAAAAAGAGCATCTATAAAAGAATTTCTTGATGTTTTTTCCAAACTTGAAGGAATTCGATAATTTAATAAATAACCTAACAAACCTACAACAATAAATGAAATAAAAACAGACAACAAAGAAAACAAAATAAATTTTAAAATAACTTTTTTTAATAATTTAAATTCTATACTTAAAATACTACTTAAAACAATGATTACAATAAAAATTTTAGAAAAATCAATCCCTTGGGAGATTTTATCTTTTTTGTTAAAAGCAAAAAAATTAATATTATGTTTTGCTGAACTACCTAAAATGTCACTATACATTAAATAAGACGGTACTAAAATACAAAGTATAAAACCTAATCCGAATTTATTTAAAAAAGGTACTTTATTTCCTATAAAATTCAAACTAAATCCTAAAACCATTATCAAAAATAAAGAAGTTAAAAAAGGATGCCATAATGTTATTTCTTTATCTGTATTTGGATAATCTTTAGCATATACAAAATACAATATATTTAAAATAAGAATTAAACATAACATCAAAAACATTTTTTTGTTTAAACTAATTTTTTTTATTTTTTCTTTCAAAAAAGATATCATAATTATATTTAAAATAAACCCTTTTCTAAATAAATTGCTTAAAAAATAAGAAATTTTTGTATTAATTTAATAAATTTTATATCAAATAATAAAATTATTATAGTTCCGATTAAAATATTAATAATAATATATTCATAATTTTTTTATATTGAAATAAACCAAAAAAGATTCGTTAACAATATCGTAATAATCAAAATAATATAAAATAACTGAATTATAAATATAATACTAAATAAGAAACATTTTTTTCTTTAAAAATTCATTAATAACTAAAATAAAAATAAAATGATGGATAAAAACGTTAAAAGTATCTTGTTTAGGAGAAGAAATATTTAGTTTAATTAATACTGATAAAGATGATTATGTTCCTCCAAATGTTTAAAAGTAACGTTGGATACAAAAGATGTCGATTATATTCTTTGTAACTCTGTTTTTAATTTAAAATTAAAAAAAATAAATAGTGGTTCGAGACCTTTTTATTTTATTATTTATTTTTTTCGTTTTTTTATCTATTTTTTTATTTAATAATTTAAATAAAGATATTTTTTTAAGAAATATTTTTGTCTTTTTTATAATTGTTTTTTATAATTATAGTTAGATTATAAAATAATATTTTTACATTTAAAAATAGTTAAAGTTTTCAAAAAATATTTTATAATTACGTTTATTGATTTATTTACTAAATTAAATATATCTTTCTTTTTTTAAAAGAAGCAAAATTACGATTAGTAATTTTTTTTAATTTTATAATATTAAAACAAAAATTAACCCTTTCAATATTAATAATATTAAATATTTATTATTAAATAACTTCGAAATATGTCTAAAATATAAAAAAAAGACAAAAGAACATCTCAAAACAAAATCAATAATAAAAAAAATAAAGATCCAATAAAGAAAGATTATTAATTGTTAAAATGAAAATTATCGAAATGTCTTTATTTAAAAAACCGAAAAATATTTCTTCTAATTTGACTTTAGCTTTTGGAGACTTTGACGGAATTCACTTAGGCCATCAAACAATTCTCAAAAAATTATTAAGTTATAAAGATACTCAAAGTGCTTTAATTCAATTTATTCCTAATTCTAAATCTTTTTTTAAAAAACAAAGTGAAAATTTTTTAACCTCTTTTGAACAAAAAAACTTATTTATCAAAATTTTCATTTGAATTATCTTTTGTTTCTTTATTGGAATTATGATTTAGCTAATTTATCTCCCTTAGAATTCATTCAATTATTACAAAAATATCATGTAAAAAGAGTAATTATTACTAAAAAATCTCGTTTTGGAAAAAACCAACAAGGTAATTATAAAGATTTAGAAAAATTTTTTATCGTAGAAACAGTTGATTTAATATATTTAATTGATGAAAACCAAACAAAACAAAAAATTTCTACTTCTTATATAAAAACTCAATTAACAAAAGGAAACATTAAATTAGTTAATCAAGCTCTGGATCGTCCTTTTAAAATTAAAGGAAAAGTAATATACGGTAATCAAATGGGTCGAACTTTAGGTTTTCCAACAGCCAATATCGATTATCATCGTTATTATTTACCAAAAAATAGTGTTTATATAGTTTTGGTTTATTTTCAAAATAAAAAATATCTAGGAACGGCCAATATTGGTAATCGTCCCACATTCAATTTTAGTTCGAAACCTAGTTTAGAAGTGTATATACATCAATTTCAAAAAAATATTTATTCCGAAAATTTAGAATTAGAATTTTATAATTTATTAAGAAGTGAACAAAAATTTCTTAGTGCTACAGAATTAATTCAACAAATTAAAACAGATTTTCAAAATACTCATGATTTTTTTAAAAAAATTTGTCTTTAAAATAAATAAAAAATAAAAAAAATATAATCGAAAAAATGTTAAATAATTTATATTTATTAATTAAATTAAAATTAACTAATTTGAATAATTATTTCAGATTTATTTAAAATTATTAATTTCAAACAATTAAAAAAATAATTTTTGAGAAAAAATTTCAAATTTATCCTTTAATAAAAAAAATTGATAACCTAAAAAGTAAAATTCTTTTATGGCTATCAATTTTTTCTTTAAGAATACAAAATAGAAAATTAATAATTTTAAATAAATTTAAAACAAAAAAATCTTTTTTTTTAAAAAAAATTCAAAAATTTTTTTAAAATATCTAAACTTATATCAAATGACTAAAAATATAATTCATAAGTTGTTTTTAATCTTTTATTCAAAATATAAATTAAAACAAAATTTATCGTATTCGAAACCAAAATAGGAACAAAGTTAAATATCAAAATTATAGTTAAAACAGTAGGTTTTGTTGGATTGTCGATTTTTAATATATTTATTATTCCTGGTTTAATCCAATCATAAAAAGAAATATAACCATTAATAGTTTTGAATAGAGTTAAAAACAGGATAACAAATAAAAAAGCATTTAGATATTTTTTATAACTTATTGTTTTTAAATTAATAAACAAAGGAACAAAAGAATAAGTTAAAATAAATAAAAACTTTCCAAAAATGTGATTTTTAATCATAAAATTGAATTCATCAATTTTTATATATTTAATACCTTTTAATACATCAAAAAGTAATTGTCCATCTCTACCAGAAAATAAAACTGTATTAATAATAGCATATATAAAAAGATAAAATAAATTTATATAAACCGAATTTAAAAGACACATTAAAATCAAAGGCAAATGCCAAAACATCCACAATTGAGAAAAAACTATCGGAGTAGCAATATTTTTTAATGGTTTTTTAAAAATTTCATGTATAACTATACTATAAGAAATTAAAATAGAACTTAAAATTATACTTCTAACTTTGTTAATTTTTCAAAAATCTCTCTATCTTTGTTATTTTTTTAAAAATATAAACTTGAGTTTGTTTCAAATTTTTATAAATAAATTGGATAAATAAAATATAATGAACTTATTGTCAAAAAAGTTTATTATATTTTTTTGTATAATATAAAATCAGTGAAAAATGTTAAAAATAAAAACCAAAATTATAACACAATTATAAATTGTAACTAGAAAAACTATTAATTAAAAAATTTTATATATCTAAAAAGAATCCTTAATCGGCTATTTTTGAAATATTTTATTATAAAAAATTATTTAAATTAGAAATTAATTATTTTACTGAATTTATAATTTAAATAATTTTTATATTATATATATTAATATAAATTTAAACAAAATGTATTAAAATATTAATATATAAACGAAAGAAAAAATTCCGAAATTCGAATCTCAAATTGCAACAAACATATACAAATTACAATAATATAAGAAGAAAGTGGTTCAAAAAATGAAAAATGCAACTTCTTTTGATACATTTTTAAGTATTAAAAACATCAAAGGTTTAGATTTTATATTAAATTTCCTCCAAGTTCATAAAGGAACTATTAAACGTTGGGAAAAACAAAAATCCATTCCTAAAAATTATGATACAGACTTAAAAAAAATAATTAAACAAATTGAATTCGAATACCCGCATATCGATACAGTAAAATTTCAAAAAAATCATTTAACAAATGAAAGAAAATTTGATGAATTTTATACTACTCATAAAATTGCTTTAAATTGTTTTGAAATTTTGAAAAATAAAATTTCGGAATTAAAACTAAATTTTGATGAATATAATTTGATTGAACCTTCATCAGGAAATGGAAGTTTTTATAATTTATTACCACCAAATAAAATAACTGGTGTCGAAATCAATCCCAATATTAATAAAAATTACATTATTCAAAATTATTTAGATTTTGTTCCTGAAACAAAAACAAAAAATATTGTTTTTGGAAATCCACCATTTGGTTTAAGAGGAAATTTAGCTTTAAGATTTATTAATCATTCATACCAATTTGCTGATATTGTAGCGTTTATTTTACCACTTTTATTTGAATCAGATGGTAAAGGAACACCTAAAAAAAGAGTTATTGGGTTTAAATTGATATATTCTGAAAAATTGCCTTTGTCATCATTTGAATATCCAAGTGGTAAAAAAGTTAAAGTAGCAACAATTTTTCAAATTTGGACCAAAATCAATAATGATTTAATCAAACCTTTAAAAATTAAAACAGCTAATAATTTTATCAAAGTTTATTCTTTATAAGATGGTGGCACTCCATCCAGTACTAGAAATAAAAAAATGTTGAATGCATGTGATATTTATTTACCAAGTACTTGCTTTAAAGGAATGAAAACTTATAATTCTTTCGAAGAACTTCCTAATAAAAGAGGATACAGCATCAAAATTTTAAAAAACATCATTGAAATTAAAAAAATTTTAAAAAATAATGATTGGACTAAAACAGCTTTTTTATCTACTAATAGTGCTTTAAAATTTACGTACAAGTTTAATAATTAAAGTTTTAACTGATGCTGGTTTTAGTGATGAAAATGATAAAAATGAATAATAAAAATCTTATTTCTGTTTTCTTTGATTATGTTTATGAAGAAACTATTAATAATTTAAAAAAACTACCATAAATTTACTGAAAAAGATATTTATTATAAATTAAAACTTCTTTCTATTGATGCGAGAGGTAGTTTTGGACAAAGATTTTTAGTTAATGCTTTGAAACAAAATGGTTTTAAATCATTTAATGACAAAGACAAAAACAAAGATTGGGATATAAAATTAGAAAACTATCGCATCGAATTAAAAACAGCCACTTTGGATGTTAATAATAAATTTCAGCACGAAGGAATCCATAAAACTGACAATTATGATTTGTTAGTTTTTTTAGATATTGCTCCAAATCAAATTTTTTTAAAAGGAATACTTTATAATGAAATTGATTTTAGCAAATTAAATCTGAGAGGTGGAGGTAGAAAAACAGCTACTGGTGCTGGTTTTAAATATGATTATAGTTTAATCAAATATTTAGAAGAAAATAATGAAATAATTACGTTACAAGATTTGAAAAAAAACGCTAATAATTGGTTAGAGAAATTAAATAAAATTAATAAATAAAAATTAAGACCAAATATATATTTGATCTTAATTTTTAATAAATTCAATTAAAATATTTTATTTTTTTTAGTTTTATTTTTTTCTTTTTGGTAATAAAATACACTAATGACAAAATAATTTTGTGAATTAATAGTTTTATCAAAATCTTTTTGAAACCAAATTATTCCTAACCATTTAAACAATTTAACATAAAAAACCCAAAAAGATAAAAACTGTTCCATTCCGGCGATCATAACCCAAAATATTAAACTAATTAACAAAATAAGAAAAAACAATTCAAATATCTGAGAATATTTTACAATATATGAAACGATACATACGATAATAGATAATAAAGTGGAATACCAAATTATATTCGTGAAAAGATCTGGTTTTAAAAAATATCTTCGTCTTCTTTCACCGATAGATTCGCCGATATCAATATTTTCTATGTTTTTTTTCTTTGTTGGGGTTTTTATAAATTAACCATTTTCCTTTAGTTATTTTAAAACAAATATAACTTTGAATTCCTATTAATACAATAAACATAGGGAACAAACCAAAAATATAACTTGTAAAAATTATTACAATATCTTTTTCGATTTGTGATGGATCTTGTTTTATTTTAATTAAAACAAAAATAAAATTAATAAAAGAAATAAAAAGATAAATAGAAAAACATACCAATTTAAATAACTTTTTATTCATAACACACTCTTAACTTTATTTAGAAAATTATTTCACCAACTAAATAGTTTTGACCAAGCATCTTTAGCACCATAAAAAATATCTTTACCTGTATTAACAGTAGCTTTAGCTAAGCCTTCGACAGCTAATATTGTTCCTTTGCTAACGTTTTCTACAAGATATATTGGGTTTTCGATATATTTATAGTTGCTTCCATTCAAAACATTTTTACCTATTTCATTAAAAACATTCACTGGATAACTAGTTGCTTTTCCAACAGTTTTACAAAACTCTAATCCTGATCTTACTCTTACTAAATTTCTTACTACTGGAACATCGTCTACTACATCAACTACACCCATAACACAATCTTCTGTTTCACTAATTAATTTACTTGCTGCTTCTAATGAATCTGGGTTTTCTTCTAAAATATCCCCTACTACGTTCGTTAATTGTTCGCTAATAACTCCAGAAATACCAGTAATTAAAAAAATTACCACCAGATAATTTTTGAATTTCTTTTTTACTTATTTTTTTGACTGTAATATTTTTGTTTGTCTTTTTTTCAAGTTTTTCGATTGAAAAATTTAATACAGGATTAGTGTTTTTAAAATGTTTGGCTTTTAAAATATTATTATGACCTAAAATTTTTTGTGGTTCATCCATTTTCCAAAAAAAATACATATGAGGAGAACCATTACCTAACCATCGTAAATCAACAAAGTCATAGTTTTCATCTCTTTCTTCACGATGACCTCCATCAAAATAAACAGCCATTAAATCTTCATCACCATCTTTCAAATACCAATGAATAGATCCGTTTCTATTAGAATTATAAGAAGGAGTGGAAGAAACAGAAACATCAAAATCATGATTAATGTCTTTTTTAATATAATCACAAACATTTTCAGATTTAGAATTTTTGGCTAACGAAATATGGATAATTTCGGTTCCTCTAATAGTTCTTTCATAGAATTCGTTATCTTTAAAAGCAAAAACTTTAGGTGTTGTTAAGAACAAAATGATTATCAAAAAGATTGATTAATAATTTTCTTTGTTTTTGTAAACAATTCTCGAAATATAACATCTATTTTCTCCTCTATTTTTAAAATTCGATTCTGATAAAAATATATAAATAAAAAAATAATCTTAATTTATACTTTGGTTTTTGAACTAAGATTCATACTTTTTCTGTTGAATTATTTTTTTGAAGTATAAAATTTTAATGATAAAAGCATTCTATCATATTTTATGATAAAAAACTTAATAAAAATATTTATTTTTTTTAATTTAGACATAAAAAAACTAAACTATATTGTTATAATAAAAGCACAGAAAAAATTCTAAGACTCTCAGTCTTCTAAGACTATTTAGTGGTTTCTTTTTTTCTTTTTTTGTTGACATTTATTTTTTTGTGTTATGATCAAAAATAATTAATAAATAATTTTTGATTTTATAGAAAATTTTATTTTTTTGAAATCAAATAGGACTTTCTTAGTGGTACATCGTAGTAGTTCTCGACTTAATTAAAATAGATCATTTACGCTTTAAATTATTTATTTTTAATTTAATAATGCTTATTCCATCGTTTTTTAATTTTAAAATATTTTATAGTTAATATATTATAAATATAAAATATTTTATTTTTTAATATTTTTTTAAATTAAAAATTTATTATAAAAAATAAAAATTTATTATATATTATATACAAAAAAATAATTTTCATCTTTTTTTATGTAAATAATAATTTTTTTTATGTATAATAATAATATTATTTTAAGAGTTAAAAAAAATTAAAGGAATGATTAGTTAATGTTAAAATCAAAAAAAAATTTATATCTGTTTAGAATATTTTTATTTATTTGTTTATCTTCTTTTATTTATAAACAAAAAATTTATGCTTATCCTTTGTTAGATAAAAACGAGACTAGTATACATACAGATTTCAAAGAAGTAGAAAACGCCAGATTAAATGTAATTATTACTCATGGTATTGCTGAAAGTTCTAAAGAATATGAAAAATTAGCTCATCGTTTAAATCAATTTAATTATAATGTTTTACTTTATGATATCAGAAGTCATGGACAAAGTCGAAATGATAACGATGGTGTAGCGGATATTGATAGTTTTCATACTTTTATCGATGACTTACATTTAATAATTGATTCCTTAAAACAAAAAAATGGTTTAAGAAATATTTTATTAGGACATAGTTTAGGAGGGATGATTAATAATTGTTATGTTTTTAAATATAATGATATTGATGGGGTTATTAATAGTGGAGCGCCAACAAAAATAATTGATTCAGTAATTGATTTTCTTGATGAAACAAAAGTTATGAATATGAATAATATTCCAGTAGGAAGAAATTATGAAAGATTATCTAGATTACCTTTGACTACAACAATGAAAAATTTTCGTAGTGTAAATTTTTTAACTCCTAATTTTGTAAGAACCACTATGGTTCGAAGTATTGAATATTTTCAAGAGAATATGATAAACAAATCATACCGTTATCCGACTTCTATATTATTATTGCATGGTGGACAAGATACAGTTATTTTACCAGAGAATAGTAAAGAGTTTTTTGATCTTATGAAAAATAAAAATAAAAAATTCAAATTATATCCTACGAATTATCATAATTTATTTAATGATTTAAACAATGAACAAGTTTATGCAGATGTTATAGAATGGTTACAAAGATTTTGATATCTTGAAATATATTGATAAAAAAATAATTATAAATTTAAAAAATATTCTATTTTAAAATAAAATTTTAATTTTTTCATAATTTACAATTTAAAATCTTTTTTATACCTTTTGTCTAATATCTAAACATAAAAAAAACAAACTGTTAAATAATAACAATTTGTTTTTTTTTTTTTTTATTTAGTTTTTTTATTTAGTTTTTTACTTTCTAATAATTTATCTATTTCTTCTTTCGTGATTGTTTCTTGTTCTAATAATAAAGTAACTATTTTTTCTAATAGAGGT